>NZ_JAPWHT010000291.1:0-13182 GCF_027270795.1 Streptomyces sp. ActVer | reverse complement strand
CGATCTTCCGCCACACGATTCTCATCTGTCCGACATCTGACTGGTGTGTACGTGACAGTCCGACGTCGAATCTGATCGTCGCCGACGAGCAACTGGCCGTGCGCCTGGGCCTGGAGACCCACACACCGCCCTCACGGATCACCGAGGACACCTCGTGGGAGGACGCCTGGAACACGCGGACCGCCGACGTCATCGCGTACGAGCGGACGCGCGACCCCCAGGAGACGGTGGCCGCTTGGGCCGAGCGGGCCGCCGCGCTGCTGGCCACGCCCGAGGCCCGGGATCCCGAACGGGCCGCGCGCGCGACGACGTTGATGGGCGTACGGCTGCCGGTCGCCGACCACTTCGTGGTGCGCGGCTTCGAGGCGTGGATCCACACGGACGACATCGGCCGCGCGCTCGGTCTCGCCGTGCCGCCGCCCCCTGACGCCCATCTGTGGCAGCTGGTACGGCTCGCCGTCCGCATCCTCGGCATGGCGCTGGGGCCGACGGCACCGCCGGTGCTGTTCGCGGTGACGGCGGGCGAGAGCTCCACCGAGTGGGTGCTCGGCTCCGAGGACGAGGCGGTCCGGGGTGAACTCGTCCTGGACGCCGTGGACTTCTGCCTGCTCGTGGGCGGCCGGTACACGCCGGACGAGGTGCCGAGGGGCGTGGCGGGCGACGAGGACGTCGTACACGACGTACTGGAGCGCGCGGCCGCCCTGTCCTGGCTGTAGCTCAGCCCCTACGGGCCCGGGGAGCGCGCCCCTGGTCCTGGGGAGCTACGAGCCCGGGGCCGGGCAGCCCCCCGCCTCCGTGCAGAGGTTCGACTCGACCCGGGAGAGGAGAGCGACGAGCTGGGTCCGCTCGGCCTGGCTCAGGCCCGCGAGGGCGTGCTCCTCGAGGCCGGACCAGGCGAGTGCGACCTCGTCGAGCAGTCCGAAGCTCTTCTCGGTCGCCTCGACGAGCACCGCGCGCCGGTCCTTCGGATCCGGGCTGCGGGTCACGTGCCCGGACTGCTCAAGGCGCTGGAGCATCTTCGTGATCGTGGACGGATCGAGTTCGACCGCCTTGATGAGGTCCGACTGACGCACCGGGCCCTGGTCCCACAGGTGCATCATCACGAACTCCTGCCCGGGGTAGAGCCCGGCCCCGCGCAGCAGCTTGGCCGCGGTCGTGCGGTGCAGCCGGGCGACCCGTGAGATGGCGTGGCCGACCGGGCCGCCGCGCGCCGCGGAGGGCAGCTTGTCGGTACAGACGGGGTCGGCCTGCGGGGCCGCGACCTCCTGGCTGGCACTCATCTCGACTCCCCGGTTCGTGCGGACGTGCTGTCCACCGTACGTCCCACCGCCTCCCCCGCCGTCTCCTGCCTTCTCCCGAGCTCATCCCGGGAGGATCCCGGCCTTCTCCACCGAGATTAACTTGGTCAGCCAAGGAATACTTTAGGGTGGCTCTCGGTTCAGATGATTGGCCGACCACATATAACCTTTCCGGGAGCTGTTGTGACCACTGCGTACGACCCGATCGACCTGTCCGGCACACCCCTCGCCAACCGCATCGCCATGGCGCCGATGACCCGCAGCAGGGCGGGCGAGGGCGGCACCCCCACCGACCTCACCGTCGAGTACTACGCCCAGCGCGCCTCCGCGGGGCTGATCATCACCGAGGGCATCCAGCCGTCCGCGATCGGCCAGGGCTACCCGGACACCCCCGGCCTGCACAGCGACGAGCAGATCGCCGCCTGGCGGAAGGTCACCGACGCCGTGCACGCCGCCGGCGGCCGGATCTTCGCGCAGCTCATGCACGCGGGCCGGATCGGCCACCCCACCCTGCTGCCCGACGGGCTCGTCAACGTCGGCGCGTCACCCGTACCGGCCCAGGGGCAGGTCTACACGCACGAGGGCCCCCTCGACTTCATCGCCCCGCGCGAGCTCACGGGCGACGAGGTCCGCGCCACCATCGGAGAGTTCGTGGCCGCCGCGCGGGGCGCCGTCGAGGCGGGCTTCGACGGGGTCGAACTGCACGGCGCCAACGGCTACTTGATCCATCAGTTCCTCGCCCCCGGCTCCAACCACCGCACCGACGAGTGGGGCGGCTCCGTCGAGAACCGCATACGGTTCGCCGTCGAGACCGTGAAGGCCGTCGCCGCCGAGATCGGTGCCGGGCGCACCGCCATCCGGCTCTCGCCCGGCAACCCGTACAACGACATCCAGGAGCCCGAGCCGGAGCCGACGTACACCGCGCTGGTGGCCGAGCTGGAGCCGCTGGGCCTCGCGTATCTGCACGTCACCGAGGCGGTCGAGATGCGTGAGCTGACCCTCGCGCTGCGCAAGAGGTTCAGCGGCACCCTCGTCCTGAACCCGGCGACCGAGGGACCGACCGGGCCGGAGTCCCTGGCCCTCGTCGAGGACGGCGTCGCCGATCTCGTCGCGTACGGCCAGCTGTTCCTGGCCAACCCCGACCTGCCCGCCCGTCTGCGGACCGGCGGCCCGTTCAACGAGCCCGACGGGGCGACCTTCTTCGGCGGGGACGCCAAGGGCTACACGGACTACCCGGCGCTGTAAGGCAGTTGGCCCGGTTCCCGTCTCGTACGAGACGGGAACCGGGCCAATCACCCGTGGGCGTACGTCACTTCACCGGAGTGAAGTCCCTCGCTCCGATGAACTCGGGCCGGCGTACCGGGGCCGAGAACGGCTCCACCGCCGTGTTCTCCACGCTGTTGAACACGATGAAGACGTTCGAGCGCGGGAACGGCGTGATGTTGTCGCCCGAACCGTGCATGCAGTTGCAGTCGAACCAGGTGGCCGAGCCGGCCTTGCCCGTGAAGAGCTTGATGCCGCGCCTGGACGCGAACTTGGTGAGCGCCTCGTCGGAGGGCGTGCCCGCGTCCTGCATCTGCAGCGACTTCTTGTAGTTGTCCTTCGGCGTGGCTCCGGAACAGCCGAGGAACGTGTTGTGCGACCCCGGCATGATCATGAGACCGCCGTTGGTGTCGTAGTTCTCGGTCAGCGCGATCGAGACGGACACGGTCCGCATGTTCGGCAGTCCGTCCTCGGCGTGCCAGGTCTCGAAGTCCGAGTGCCAGTAGAAGCCGCTCGCACCGAAGCCGGGCTTGACGTTGATCCGCGACTGGTGGACGTACACGTCGGAGCCGAGGATCTGCCGGGCGCGGCCGACCACGCGCTCGTCGCGTACGAGCTGGGCGAAGATCTCACTGATCTTGTGGACCTCGAAGACCGAGCGGATCTCCTGCGACTTCGGCTCCACGATCGAGCGCTCGTCGGCACGGATCGCCGGGTCCGTCACCAGACGCTCCAGCTCCGCGTGGTAGAGCGCGACCTCGTCCTCGCCGATGATCCGGTCGACGGCGAGGAACCCGTCACGCTCGTACGACTGCAGGTCGGCCCCGGGGATCGGTCCCGGCGTGCCGGGCTCGCTCCACACGACCGGGTCCTGCCGGGGCACGGACACCTCGCTGGTACCGCGACTGGGATACAGGTCGGTGATCGTCGTCATCGGTTCAGACCTCCTCGGGCTCGGTCAGCAGGGGGTAGACGCCGTTCTCGTCATGGTCCTCCCGTCCGGTCACCGGCGGATTGAAGACACAGATGCAGCGGAAGTCCTGCTTGATCCGCATCGTGTGCTTCTCGTGCCCGTCGAGGAGGTACATGGTTCCCGGCGTGATCGTGTACTTCTCGCCGGTCTCGTCGTCGGTGAGTTCGGCCTCGCCCTCGACGCAGACGACGGCCTCGATGTGGTTCGCGTACCACATCGACGTCTCGGTACCCGCGTAGAGGATCGTCTCGTGCACGGAGAAGCCGACCCTCTCCTTGGCGAGGACGATGCGCTTGCTCTCCCAGGTACCCGACGCCGATTTCACGTGTCGGTCAGTGCCTTCGATCTCCTTGAACGAACGGACTATCACGGTGCTGCGAAGCCTCCTTCAGGCTGATGTGCGGCTGGTGCGGTCGATGTGGCCGCTGTGGTTCAGGGGTGGTTCAGGCCGTCTCGCGGACGGCGCGGGCGAGGATGCGCAGGCCCTCGTCCAGTTCCTCGGGGGTGATGGTGAGCGCCGGGAGGAGTTTCACGACCTCGCTCTCCGGGCCCGACGTCTCGATGAGCAGGCCGAGTTCGAAGGCCCGCTTGGCGATCAGGCCCGCGCGCGCCTTGTCGTGGAACTCCATGCCCCAGACCAGGCCCCGGCCGCGGTACTCCTTGACGTCGGCGAGGTTCTCCTCGGTGATCGAGATGAACGCCTCCTCGACCTGCTCGCCACGGGTGCGGGTCTGCTTCTCCATGGCGGGACCGTCGGACCAGTACGTCTCCAGCGCGGCGGCGGCCGTCACGAACGCGGGGTTGTTGCCGCGGAACGTGCCGTTGTGCTCGCCCGGCTCCCAGATGTCCAGCTCGGGCTTGAACAGGCAGAGGGACATGGGCAGTCCGTAGCCGCTGATGGACTTGGAGACAGTGACGATGTCGGGGGTGATGCCCGCCTCCTCGAAGGAGAAGAACGCCCCGGTCCGGCCGCAGCCCATCTGGATGTCGTCGACGATCAGCAGCATGTCCTGGCGCTCGCACAGCTCGGCGAGGGCGCGCAGCCACTCCGGGCGGGCGACGTTGATGCCGCCCTCGCCCTGCACGGTCTCGACGATCACCGCGGCGGGCTTGTTGAGGCCGGAGCCCTGGTCCTCCAGGAGCCGCTCGAACCAGAGGAAGTCCTCGACCTTGCCCTCGAAGTAGTTGTCGAAGGGCATCGGCGTGCCGTGCACGAGCGGGATGCCGGCGCCGGCCCGCTTGAAGGCGTTGCCGGTCACGGCGAGCGAGCCGAGCGACATGCCGTGGAAGGCGTTGGTGAAGGAGACGATCGCCTCGCGCCCCTTGACCTTGCGGGCCAGTTTCAGCGCGGACTCGACGGCGTTGGTGCCGGTCGGGCCCGGGAACATGACCTTGTACGGCAGGTCGCGGGGCCGCAGCACCAGGTTCTGGAACGACTCCAGGAACCCGCGCTTCGCGGTCGTCGACATGTCGAGACCGTGCGTGACGCCGTCGCGTTCCAGGTAGTCGATGAGGGCGCGTTTCAGTACGGGGTTGTTGTGGCCGTAGTTGAGTGATCCGGCGCCGGCGAAGAAGTCGAGGTACTCATGGCCGTCCTCGTCGAACATGCGGCTGCCCTGCGCGCGGTCGAAGACGGTGGGCCAGGCACGGCAGTAGCTGCGCACCTCCGACTCCAGAGTCTCGAAGACGCTCAGGTCGGGCTGGGTGATGGTCACGGTGTTGCTCCTCAAGGCGTGGGGGGTTCGTCAGTGCGACAGGGGGCCGATGCGGTACAGCACCTCTGGGTCGTGCGGTCCGTCGGGGAAGTGCGCTGTGTCGAACAGGACCTCACGCTCGACGGTCGCTCCGTGGCGTCCGGCGTACGACGTGAACAACCGCTCGGAGGCGGTGTTGCCCGGGGTGATGGTGGTCTCGACGGTGGTCAGCTCGTGTGTGCGGGCGATCCGCAGGGTCAGTCCGTCGAGGAGCGCGGCGGCGAGGCCGCGTCCGCGCTGTTCCGCGTCGACGGCCACCTGCCACACGAGAAGCGTGTGCGGGCGCTCCGGCCGGATGTAGCCGGTGACGAAGGCGACCGGCTCGCCGTCGGCCGTGCGCGCCACCGCGGAGGTGCCGGCGAAGTCACGGCACCACAGCAGGTAGCTGTAGGAGGAGTTCAGGTCGAGGTTCCCGGAGTCCTTGGCAATGCGCCAGAGTGCGGCTCCGTCCACCACGTGCGGACGGTCGATCCGCAGCCCTTCCGGCATTTCCAGGAATTCCGCTTGCAGGTCTGCTTGTGCGGCGGTCATGCGGATTGAATTTACCCAGCGAAAGTTCAAATTGCATCGCCGGAGGGGGTTACGTCGACGCGCCTGCTGTGTTATCACGCGGGCGCGAACGCCGCGTACCACCGGCCAGAAGCCGCCGCTTTATACCGAAAATACATTACAAACTGGGCACCTTGTGTGTTGCGTCACAGCCGTGTAATCACCACGAGATCTGCCCGAATTAAGAGGTTGGTGTTCGCGAAATCTTAGCGTTTAGGTTCAGAGAAAGCGGGCAGAAGAATACGGGGAGCTGCACTGAATAAGACCCCCGGAAAGCGCCGAGAAATAACCCCCGGATAAACCGAACCGGAATTCCCCGATCACCCACCACCCCGCTGGTCAGGCGCCTGTGACCCCATCGATCCGCTCCCTGACGATGTCCGCGTGACCGTTGTGGCGCGCGTACTCCTCGATCAGGTGCACAAGGATCCAGCGCAGACTGACCTCCAGCCCGGCCATCGGCCCCTCGACAATCCGGCCGAGGTCGTCGAGCGACCGCCCGGCGGACAGCTCCTGCCCGCGCTCGACCTCGCGGCGCCAGTCCGCCAGCGCTTCGTCGAGCCCGCGCTCCGGGTCGAGGGCGTATCCGCCGACGCCGTCCTCGTACAGCGTCGGCACGTCGAGTCCCGCGAACACCGCCTGGAACCAGTTCCGCTCCACCTCGGCGAGGTGCTGCACCAGCCCGAGCAGCGTCAGTTCCGACGGCGCGGCGGACGCCAGCCGCACCTGGCCGTCGTCCAGCCCCGCACACTTCGACTCCAGGGTGGCCCGGTGAAACGCGAGCCAGCTCTCCAGCATGGGCCGCTCCGCCCCGGTCATGAGCGGGAGGGGGCGGCCGTCCGGAAGGGTCTGGTACGTGTCGGTGGTCATGCCCTGCAGCATGACACCGGGCGCCCGCCTGTACGACCCCGCCGGCCGAGGCTCAGGTGCCGTCTCTCAGGTCTGCCGGCCAGTCCGGGCGGTATTCGATGTGGTCGTAGGTGACCACGCAGCCCTCGCCCATCGGGGACTGGGTCATGAAGCCGATCAGGGCGGCGCCGGTCTCCTTCTCGTCGGCCAGGGTGAAGAGGCGGACGAAGGTCCAGCGCTTGCCGTCCCTCGACGCGTGGAAGGCGAAGGCACGGCCGGTGCGGCTGATTCTCAGCCAGACCGAACTGCCGTCCACCGTGAAGGAGTTGGCGTCGTCGGAGTGGCCCCGGGTGACGACCGTGCAGACGGTGGGCACGTCCGGCGAGTTCTCCAGGCAGAGCTTGGCCCAGGCCCGCTCGCCCACATGCACGTACAGCACGCCCGCGTCGAACGCCCCGGCGAAACCGACCGTGACCCGGGCGATGAGCTGGAAGTCCCCCTCCGGCGACCCGAGCAGCCGGGGTGCGTCGGACGCGGGGTCCAGCCCCTCGTCGGTCGGCGGCACGAACCGGTCCTGCCGCGCCCCGGCCCACCCGGTGAGCACCCCGTCCTCGTACGACCAGTGCCCGTCGGGCCCGTACGTCCGAAGAGAAAAGGGAAGTTCAGGAAGTTCCAAGTCCATCCCCCGAGTCTGTCAGGTCCACCCCCACGCCCAGAAAGGGGCGCGGGGCCGTATCACCGCACGGCTGCGCCGCAGGGGGCGCCCCTCAAGGGGCGCGGGGAACTGCGCGATCAGCCACAACGGGCCCGCAGCAGAACGGCCACGGGCCCAACGGCGCACCCCGCGGAGCGCTACCGCTCCAGACGCCCGTCGTACCGCCGCGGCAACCCCAGCGGATTGTCGTCGCGGAGCTCCGGCGGCAACAGCGCCTCCGGCGTGTTCTGGTACGCCACCGGCCGCAGCCACCGCTCGATGGCGGTACCGCCGACCGACGTGGACGTGGAGGTGGTCGCCGGGTAAGGCCCCCCGTGGTGCTGGGCGGGCGCGACCGCGACACCGGTCGGCCACGCGTTGACCAGGACCCGCCCCGCGAGCGGCGTCAGCTCGGCGAGGATCTCCGCGCCACGCCCCTCGCCGGCCGTCTCCTCCGTGGAGAGGTGCACGGTCGCGGTGAGGTTGCCGGGCAGCCGCGCGAGCACCGCGTTCGCCTCGGCCTCGTCCTCGTAGCGCGCGACGACGGTGACCGGCCCGAAGCACTCCTCAAGGAGCAGGTCGTACTCCCCCTCGGCGGCCAGCCGCTCGGCCGGAACCGTCAGGAAGCCGGGGCTCACGGTGTGCTCGCTGCCCGCGCCCGGGGTCACCGGGGCGTCCACGTCGGGGAGTTCGGCCCGCTCGGCGACCCCCGCGACGAAGTTGTCACGCATACGGTGGTCCAGGAGAACACCCGCGTCCGTGTCGCTCACCGCGTCCGTGAGCGACTTGACCAGCCGGTCACCGGACGCGCCTGCGGGCGCCAGCACCAGACCCGGCTTCACGCAGAACTGGCCGACACCCAGCGTCATGGAGCCCGCGAGCCCCGTACCGATCGCCTCGGCGCGCTCGGCGGCCGCGGCCTCGGTGATGACGACGGGGTTCAGGGAGCCCAGCTCGCCGTGGAAGGGGATCGGCGCGGGCCGGGCGGCCGCGGCGTCGAAGAGGGCACGTCCACCACGTACCGAACCGGTGAATCCGGCGGCCGTGACCAGCGGGTGCCTGACCAGCTCGACGCCCGCGTCGAAGCCGTGCACCAGGCCGAGGACACCGTCCGGGATGTCGTGCTGGGCGGCGGCCCGGCGCAGGACGGACGCGACCAGCTCGGACAGGCCCGGGTGGTCCGGGTGCGCCTTGACGACGACCGGGCAGCCCGCGGCGAGCGCGCTCGCGGTGTCGCCGCCGGGCACGGAGAAGGCGAAGGGGAAGTTCGAGGCCGAGTAGACGGCGACGACGCCCAGCGGCACCTTGTAGCGGCGCAGGTCCGGGATCGGCGGGGTCGCGGTGTCGTCGGGGTGGTTGATCACGACACCGAGGAACTCGCCCTCGTCGACGATGTCCGCGAAGGCCCGCAGCTGGTAGCAGGTGCGGGCGAGCTCGCCGGTGAGCCGGACCGGACCGAGCGCGGTCTCCGCGTCGGCGGCCTCGACCAGGTGCTCCTTGGCGCCTTCGAGCTGGTCGGCCGCGGAACGCAGGAAGGCCGCGCGGACGGTGCGGTCGGCGAGTGCTCCCCGGGCGGCGTGGGCCGCGCGGACGGCCGCGTCCACCTCCTGGGCTGTGGCTTCCACCGCAACCTGCTCGCGCTGCTTCCCGGTTCGGGGGTCGACACTCCAGACTGGTGCTGCTGCCACCGCGGGTCCCTCCAGATGTAATGCCGCAGTACATGTGCCACTCACCAGCGGCGTTCGATATGCTGAACGCTGTCTCTGGTGGTGAATATGCTGGAGACTATTTCCCGGCGAACTAGGGGGTCAAGGCGATGTCGGCAGTCGAGACGGGCGGCGGGGCACAAGTCAAGTCCGCGGTGCGGACGGTTGAATTGCTCGAGTACTTCGCCGGACGCCCTGGCATGCACTCCCTGGCCGCCGTGCAGGAGGCCGTCGGGTACCCCAAGTCCAGTCTCTACATGCTGCTGCGCACCCTCGTCGAGCTCGGCTGGGTCGAGACGGACGCGACGGGCACGCGGTACGGCATCGGCGTACGGGCCCTGCTCGTCGGTACGTCGTACATCGACGGCGACGAGGTCGTGGCCGCGGCCCGGCCGACGCTGGACCGGCTCTCCGACGACACGACGGAGACGATCCACCTGGCGCGCCTCGACGGCACGAACGTCGTCTACCTCGCGACCCGCCAGTCCCAGCACTACCTCCGCCCCTTCACACGCGTGGGCCGCCGGCTGCCCGCGCACTCCACGTCGCTCGGCAAGGCGCTGCTCGCCACGCACACCGACGAGCAGGTACGGAAGCTGCTCCCGGAGACGCTCCCCGCGCTGACCGAGCACACGATCACCGACCGGGAGAAGCTCATCGAGGAGCTGCACCAGGTGCGGGAGCAGGGGTTCGCGGTGGACCGCGAGGAGAACACGCTCGGACTGCGCTGCTTCGGCGTCGCGATCCCCTACCGGACGCCCGCGCGGGACGCGATCAGCTGCTCGGTGCCGGTGGCTCGGCTGACGCCCGCGCACGAGCAGATGGTGAAGGACGCGCTGTTCGACGCGCGGGACCGACTGACGCTCGCCACCCGGAGGCTCTGACATGTCCGACCTGTCCAACCCGGAGGTCGTGCTCCGCGAGATCCACGACAGTGATCTGCCGGTGTTCTTCCGGCAGATGATGGATCCCGAGTCGGTGCGGATGGCCGCGTTCACCGCGAAGGACCCGACCGACCGGGACGCCTTCGACGCCCACTGGAAGCGGATCCGCAGCTTGTCCGACGTCGTCAACCGTACGGTCCTCGTCGACGGTGACGTGGTCGGCAACGCGGCGGTGTACGGCCCGCCCGACGAGCGCGAAGTGACGTACTGGATCGACAGGGCGTACTGGGGGCGGGGGATCGCCACCGGGGCGTTGCTGGCGCTGCTCGATGCCGTGCCTGAGCGTCCGTTGTTCGCTCGGGCTGCCGCGGACAACGTGGGGTCGTTGCGGGTGCTGGAGAAGTGCGGGTTTCGCGCCTCCGGGCAGGACAGGGGGTTCGCCAATGCGCGGGGTGAGGAGATCGACGAGGTTGTGCTGACGCTCGAAGCGTGAGCGTGCGTCGGATTCCCGGTGGGGCGCCGTCGGGGCTGCGGGTCGTTGCCGGGTGCGGGTTGTGTGTGGCTGGTCGCGCAGTTCCCCGCGCCCCTTTCGGGGCCTGACATCGCGTCCGCCTCCCCCGTGCGGCGGAGGCGGATCGTCGTCACGCAGGACGTGGTCCGGCGGGGTGGGGCGGGAGCGTGGGTGGCATGACGCAGACGTTTCGTCGGACGTCGTGCGCCGTCGCCGAGCGGCCGACGACGCCGATGGACCTCACCTACGCCGGGCAGATGATTCTCGGCATCCTCGTGGCGGGCGTCGGTGCCTCCGTCCCGGCGGCGGCCACGGTCTGCGCGGGATCGCCGACCGGGCCCGGCTCCTGGGCGGCACCACGGAGTGCGGCCCGGTGGACGGGGTGTGGCGGCTGAACGTACGACTCCCTCTGGAAGGACCCGCATGACCATCCGGATCGTCCTCGCCGACGACGAGCGCATGGTGCGCACCGCGCTGCGCGCGATCCTGACGGCCGAGCCCGGTCTGGAGGTCGTCGGGGAGGCGGCCACGGGCGCCGAGGCGGTGTCCGTCGTCCGCGAGCTGGCGCCGGACGTCGTCCTCATGGACGTCCGCATGCCCGAGATCGACGGCATCCGAGCCACCGAGCAGATCCTGGCGACGCTTCCCGATCCCCCACGCATCGTCGTGGTGACGACCTTCGAGAACGACGCGTACGTGTACGAGGCGCTGCGCGCCGGAGCGTCCGGGTTTCTGCTCAAGCGGGCCGACGCCGAAGCGCTGGTCCAGGCCGTACGTCTGGTCGCGCACAGCGACAGCCTGCTGTTCCCGGCGGCGGTGCGGGCGCTCGCCACCGAGTACGGGCGGGCGAAGGCGGCACCGCCCGCGTGGGTGGCGAGGCTCACCGGCCGGGAGGGCGAGGTCCTGCGGCTGATGGCCGCCGGGCTGACCAACGCCGAGATCGCCGGCCGCATGGGGGTCGGGCCCGCGACGGTGAAGACCCATGTGGCGGCCGTCCTGGCGAAGACGGCGACCCGGGACCGTACACAGGCGGTGATCGCGGCGTACGAGGCGGGCTTCATGAAGGACGTATGAAAAATCCGGGTGGGTGGGAACGATCGGGTCCGTCCTGGTCGTCGTCCGTATGGGATGAACAAAACGATCAGACGCGCCTCCGTCTTCACCCTGCTGCTCGTCCTCGCCCTGCTGGTCCGGGCGACCTGGGTGCAGTTCTACGAAGGCCAGGCGCTCGCGGACAGCAAGGACAACCGACGGAACGCGATCGAGCAGTACGCGTACCCGCTCGGGAACATCATCGTGGCCGGGGACGCGATCACCGGTTCCGCGCAGACGAAGGGCGGCGACCTCAAGTACAAGCGCACGTACACCGCCGGCAGCCTCTACGCGGCGGTCACGGGCTACAGCTCGCAGGTGTTCGGGGCCACGCAGTTGGAGGGCATCTACCAGGATCTGCTCGACGGCACGGACAACCGTCTGAAGGACCCCCTCGACACGGTCACCGGCAAGCGCGCCGACCCTGGTGACGTGGTCACCACGATCGACCCGGCTGTGCAGAAGGCCGCATACGAGGCGCTCGGCGACAAGAAGGGCGCCGCCGTCGCGATCGACCCGAAGACGGGCAAGATCCTCGGCGTCGTGTCCACCCCGTCGTACGACCCCTCGGTGCTCAGCGCCGGTGACTCCGACGCCTGGACGAAGCTGACGAAGGACCCGGAGAAGCCGATGACGAACCGGGCGATGCGCCAGCCGCTGCCGCCGGGCTCGACGTTCAAGCTGGTCGTCGCGGCCGCCGCGCTGGAGGACGACCTGTACGCCTCGGTGGACACGAAGACCGACAGCGAGAACCCGTACACGCTGCCGGGCACGACCAGGGTCCTGGAGAACGAGAGCAAGTCCGCGCCCTGTGAGAACGCGACGATCCGTGTCGCCCTCCAGTACTCGTGCAACAACGTCTTCGCGAAGATGGCCGTCGACCTGGGCCAGGACAAGCTGAAGGCGATGGCCGAGAAGTTCGGCTTCAACGACACGTCGCAGGACGTGCCCGTGCGGGCGTACGAGAGCGTGTATCCGTCGGACATGGAGAAGTCGTCCACGGCGCTGACGGGCATCGGGCAGTTCGACGTGACCGCGACACCGTTGCAGATGGCCATGGTGTCGGCGGCCATCGCCAACGGCGGCAAGCTGGTCTCGCCGCACATGGTGTCGCAGATCAGTGACGCGGACGGCAACGTGCTGGAGAACTACGACGACTCGACGGACTCGAAGGAGATCGTCAGTTCGTCCACGGCCGAGCAGTTGCAGTCGGCGATGCAGACGGTCGTCGAGGAGGGTACGGGGACGAACGCGCGGATCTCCGGGGCGACGGTGGGTGGCAAGACCGGTACGGCGCAGCACGGTGAGAACAACAGCAAGACGCCGTACGCGTGGTTCACGTCCTATGCGAAGGACGACTCCAGCGGCAAGGAAGTGGCTGTGGCTGTGTTGGTGGAGCAGTCGAATGCCGCGCGCTCCGAGGTGAGCGGGAACGGGTTGGCTGCGCCGGTCGCCAAAGCGATGATGCAGGCCGCGTTGAAGAACTGAGGGTTCCGGTCGGTTCGTCGACTACCGGCCGGTGGGGGCTGGTCGCGCGGTTCCCCGCGCCCCTTAAAGGCCTGCGGTTCCCCGGGCCTGGCAAGGGGCGCCGGGAACCGCGCAATCTTTT
>NZ_JAPWHT010000290.1:0-13220 GCF_027270795.1 Streptomyces sp. ActVer | reverse complement strand
GTCCTGCTGATCGGGGCCGTCGGCGCGGTCAGCGTGGTCGCCATCGGGCTGCTGCCCGAGACGGTCCTGCTGGTGCGGCACCCGTGGCGCTCCCGCACCGGGGGCGGTCTCCGAAGGGTCTCCTGCGGAGCCGTACGCCTCGCGCGAACCGGCCTTCTCCACGGGAGCCTCCTCCAGGACGGGCAGTGGTGGTGAGTATTTCGGCCGGGGTCCGGAGCGACCCCGACAGAACAGGGTAAACCTCGATCGTATCGGGTAAGGTAAGCCTTACCTGCAACCGATCACGGAACGGGGCCCCCGCATGTCCGCTCCCGCCCCGGCCGAGACCTCGCCCGGCGCAGAAGTACGCCCGGTCGGCTCGGCCCTCACAGCGGCGTACACGCGGATGACCGAGGTGCTCCCGGCCCTGGGCGTCACGGAACTCGCACCGCACGAACCGGCCCCGACGGGCGACCGGTGGATCTCCGTCGCCGGGCTCGCGGAGGGCGGGGCCGGTCTGGACGCGTTCCTCGCGTGGGACGACGACCAGGTGCTCACGGACCACGGACGGCGAGGCCGTCCGGACGTGATCGCCGGCTTCGGCCTGCACCGTTACGCCTGGCCGGCCTGTCTGCTGATCACGGTGCCGTGGTTCCTGCTGCGCCGGGTGCCCCGCTTTCCCGTGGAGCACGTCACGTTCCAGCGCATGCCCGGCAGCATCGCCGTACGCGTCGGTGAGTTCGCCTGCCTGCCGGACGACCCGGCGGCCTCGCTTCCCGGCGCCCGAGTCGTCCCCGACGAGGAGGCCCTGCGCACGGCGGTCCGGGCCGCCGTGGCCGAGCACCTGGAACCGGTCCTCGACGGATTCGGCCCCCGGACGCGACGCCGGGGCCGTGCCCTGTGGGGCATGGCGACGGACGAGGTCGTCGAGAGCCTCTGGTACGTCGCCGGGCTCCTGGGCGAGCAGGGGCGCGCGAGGGAGGAGCTGGAGCGGCTGTTCCCCGGCACGACCCGGCCGTACGTCGGCACGGCCGGCTTCCGCGAGGTGACCGGTTCGAACGGCGAGTGCCTGTCCACCCGCGACCGGGCGAGCTGCTGCTTCTACTACAC
This sequence comes from Streptomyces sp. ActVer, assembly GCF_027270795.1. Classification (NCBI taxonomy): domain Bacteria; kingdom Bacillati; phylum Actinomycetota; class Actinomycetes; order Kitasatosporales; family Streptomycetaceae; genus Streptomyces; species Streptomyces sp. ActVer. The sequence goes on along the minus strand of NZ_JAPWHT010000290.1, from coordinate 12,131 downwards.
CCTCGACGCCGAGGACACCTGCGCCAACTGCCCGCGCAACTCCGAGGCGGTCCGTGTCGCGAAGCTGACGGCGGAGGCCGCCGCGGCGGGCTGATCCCGCGGCAACAGGCTGACTCCACGTCACGTAAGATCAACTCGCCACGGATCCGGGCACCTTCACGGCGGCCCGGCCGAACCCTTTGATTACAGTCGATTCACAAAGTCCTCACTTGCCGCAAGAACTTTCCGTGGAACCACCCGTAAGGGTAATCTAACTCGAACTCAACTCCCGCTCCTCAAGCGGCAGTTCGAGGAGAATGCCGTCCTCGCGCATACCCTTGCACTCCCTTGGCGGCCTCTTGCCCCGAAACCCTCTGAGGACGCACGGGATTGGGCCACTATGGCGGGCGTTACGCCCTATCCCAATGCAAGGGACCCCAGATGAGACTGACCGACATATCGCTGAACTGGCTGCTTCCCGGCGCCGTGCTGCTCCTGGGCCTGCTGGCGGCGGTTGCGGTGCTCGCGCGTGGCAAGCGCGCAGGGGAGAAGACCCACGCCGACGATTCGTGGGAGCGCACGGAAGAGCGCCGCAGGCGCAAGGAGGCCGTCTACGGCATCGTCTCCTATGTACTGCTGTTCTGCTGCGCCGCGGTCGCCGCCGCACTCTCCTTCCGCGGCCTGGTCGGCTTCGGCGAGCAGAATCTGAACCTGTCCGGCGGCTGGCAGTACCTGGTGCCCTTCGGCCTCGACGGCGCGGCCATGTTCTGCTCTGTACTCGCGGTGCGCGAGGCCAGCCACGGTGACGCGGCGCTCGGCTCCCGGATACTCGTGTGGACGTTCGCGGCGGCCGCCGCCTGGTTCAACTGGGTGCACGCCCCCAGGGGCCTCGGCCACGCGGGCGCCCCACAGTTCTTCGCCGGCATGTCCCTGTCGTCCGCCGTCCTCTTCGACCGCGCGCTGAAGCAGACCCGCCGCGCCGCCCTGCGCGAGCAGAACCTGGTGCCCCGGCCGCTGCCGCAGATCCGGATCGTACGGTGGCTGCGTGCCCCTCGTGAGACCTTCGCCGCCTGGTCGCTGATGCTCCTGGAGGGTGTGCGCACCCTGGACGAGGCGGTCGACGAAGTGCGCGAGGACAAGCGGGAGAAGGAGCAGAACCGGCAGCGTCGGCGCGACCAGGAGAAGCTGGACCGTGCCCGCCTCAAGGCGATCACCCGCGGTCACCGCGGAATGATCGGCCGCGGCGGCGGCCGTCAGGCGGAACTCCAGCAGGCCCCGGCGGCCACCCAGGTCGCCGCGGAGCCTGCCATAGCAACGCCGGAACTACCGGCACGCGCCGCCCGACCCTCGTTGCAGCCCGTCCGCCGCGGAACTGAGTCCGCGACGGTCGATCTCACCGCGGAGGACGACACAATGGCGCTCCCTCGTCTCGACTCCCTTGAGCGGAAGCTGAAGGACCTGGAGCAGCAGTTCGGCTGATCCGGGCCGGGGCCTCCCGAGGCCTCAACTCTGGACGGGGGCACGGCAGTTCATGCCGCGCCCCCGTCCAGTTTCATGTCCGCGCCCGGGCCGGTCCCACATGCCTGCACTGCCCAGGGTCAGGTCGCCGGCCCATCCGGATTCACGCCACTCCCCCGTCCAGCTCGAACCACACCACCTTCCCCACGCCATGGACCCGGACGCCCCACGCGTCCGCGAGGGACTGCACCAGGATCAGGCCTCTGCCGTGCGTACCGTCGTCGGCGTTCGGTACCCGCAGTCTCGGCCTGCGTCCCACGAAGTCCCTCACCTCCACCCGGAGTCCGCGCGGGCCGACCGTGGCTGTCAGCAGCGCGTCATGGTTGGTGTGGACGAGGGCGTTGGTGACGAGTTCGCTGGTCAGTAACTCCGCTATCTCGGATCGGCCGGGCCGCCCCCAGTGGGCGAGCAGGTCCCGCAGCGCCCTGCGGACCTGAGGCACCGCCCGGAGGTCGCAGCGCCCGAGCCTGAGCCTGAGTTGCGGAACGCCGTGCTGGTCGGTCGTTCCGTCCGCTGTGTCCCCCGCCGTCGTGGTCGTCTGTACCGTCTTCGCCGAGAAGGCCCCGGATACAACGGGACCGCCTCCTCGCACCTGCCTCTTCATGACCCCCGCCCGCACGCCGCTGTCGATTCCCCTCCTGGTCGAACACCTTCACGGAATGCATGCCCCGGCCCGGATCACGACACTCATGTCGAATCGTCAACCACCCCTGATACGTCCGGAGATGCCCTGCTGCCGTCCGGAAAAGTCCCGCACCGAACCACCCGCCCGAGCCTTCGGAGGGGCCGCCGCACCCGCCGGACGATCGCGGGTGGACAGCTGACCGGAGCGCGCCCCGACAGCCGCTGGAGGCGCAGGCGCCCCGGGAGTGGCGGGCTGCCGGGTGAAGGGGCTGCCCCGTACGCCGGTTCGGGCGTGACCGCAAAGGCTCACCGGCGCGATCACGTGTGATCACCGCATCCTCACGGTCCTCGCGCGCGATGAGACGGGCCGGTACAACTGCCCGTGGGGCCGACGGCCGGCCCGGCCGTACCGAATTCCGTCGCGCCTACGGTCCCGGGTGCCGAGCGACCACCCGCGATCGGCCCAACTACCGACTCCTTACTGCCGATCCGGCCGTACTCGACCGAGCCGCGTGGCAGTTCGAGGGCCGGCCGCAGTCAACCTGACATTCGTCAGGACCGGTCGCGCGCTTCTCTTCCTAGGGTTCGAGCAACTCGGACTCCTCGGAGTAGAACAACCATGCGCAGAATCCTTCGCGGCGCCGCCGCACTCGCTCTCGCGACCGCTGCCCTGACTGCGGTCGGCACGACGGAGGCCCAGGCGGCCGACGAATGGGCCGGCTGCCCGTACGGCGCCGTGTGCGTCTACCCGCAGAACCAGAACCCCGCCGTCAGCCCGAGCCACGTCTACTGGACGTACGGCACGCACAACCTCCAGAACCAGTTCGGCAGTCACTGGGTCCTCAACAACCAGTACGACGGTGCGCTCGCGATGCTGTGCTACAGCAGCGGGACGGACTGCACGGCGGACATGCTCGCCGAGGGCACGGGTGTGTACGCCGACCTCACGCCGATCAACTCGATCTACCTCAGGCCGCACCTGGACTGACCCGGCCTGCACCGTCCGCCGCCCGAAACCCGGCCGGCGCGGTCCCTGCAGTCGTCGGGGCCGTGCCGTTCCTCCAGGGGGAGACAACCACCATGCACCGCACCGCGCGCCTACGCGGAACGGCCGGACACGTGTGGAGAACACTTCTCGCGTCCGCCGCCGCACTTCTGATCCTGACCTCCGGCGCGGCCACACCGGCCACCGCCGCCGTCCAGGCACCCGCCGCCGCCCAGATCCCCGACGGCGTCACCGCCGGGGTCGCCGTCTTCGACCGGCAGACGGGAACCTTCACCGAACAGGTCAACGCAGGCACGCCCTTCCGGTCCGCCTCCGTCGTCAAGCTGCTGCTGACCCTGGACTTCCTGTGGAACCGCGGGCCGTCCTACGTCATCCCGGCCGCCGACCGGGCCCGGCTGGAACCCATGCTGCGCAGCAGCGACGACGACGCGGCCAACTACTACTGGTCCAACTACGGCGGTTCGGCGATCATCGACCGGATGGTCGACCGGCTCGTCCTGACCGACACCGACGGGCCGCCCGTCGGCTACGAGGGCTACTGGGGCTACACCGCCCTGTCGGCCCGCGACACCGTGAAGATCTACCGCTACATCCTGGACACGGCACCGGCCCCCGTGCGCGACTTCGTCATGGGCAACCTGCGCCAGTCCACGCGCTGCGCCTCGGACGACTTCGACCAGCACTTCGGCATCGCCGGGGCGTTCGACCGCCCCTGGGCCGTGAAGCAGGGCTGGGCGGGCTCCTCGTTCCCGGAGGGCACGTGCTCCTCGTCCGCCGCGGCGACGGCGAAGACGGCCACCGCCCCGAATGCCTCCGCCGCGGAGGGTCGCGCCGCGGCGGACGTGAACCTCACCCGCCCGGCGCTGCACACCACCGGCACCGTGGGCGCCGGCGACCGTACGATCGTGGCGGTCCTGACGCTCCATCCGGAGGGCACCTCGTACGGCAAGGCCTACACCGACATCGGCCGGCTGACCCGCTCCCTGAACGTGCCCGGCGGGGTACGACCGACGGGCAAGTGGTACGGAACCTGGAGCGAGCACGTGAACGTCCGCCGGGACCCGTCCACCGCCAACCCGCCGATGACCCAACTGCCCGCCGGGGTAGAGGTGTTGGTGGGCTGCCAGAAGCAGGGCCAGACCGTCAGCGTGCCGCCCTACACCAACGACTGGTGGGCGTATCTGCCCCAGTACGGCGGCTACATCTCCAACATCTACATCAGCTCGCCCGACAACCGGCTGCCGGACGTGCAGGACTGCGCCAAGCCGTAGCCGAGGCATGAGTCAGTGAGCCGGGACCGGTCGCCTGCCGGGTCCCGGCTCACCGGATGCCGGATCACCGCTCGTAGTCGGCGAGATAGCGCATCACCTTGTCCACGTGCGGCCGCACGCGCTCCGGGACACCGCCTTCCTCGATGACCGTGCGGTCACTCGTGCGGTAGCCGGCCACGACGAGCTTGACGAGGTCCTTCTCCGGCAGCCCGGCCTCCTTGAAACGCTGGTCGAGCCAGCACACGTACAGGCTCATCGTCGAGATCGCGTCGGGCGGGGACATGTGGTCCTTGTCGCCGTCGCCGTCCCCGTCCACGGCCCAGGCCCGGAACACCGAGGGCGTCCACATCGCGATGCCGAACTCCTCGGAGGCCGGGCGGGCCGCCTTCGCGTCGAACCCGCTCTCCGCCTTGAGCATGGCGGCGAGCACGATGGGGGTGATCTCCTTGTCGGTACAGCGGCGTGCGGCCTTCACGATGACCGGGCGCAGTGCCTTGGGCACGTCCGAGTCCGGCGGGATCTCCCCCGCGGCCACCGCGACCGGACTGCCGGTGGCCGTGGGCGTGGCGGAGGTGCCGGGGCCACCCTTGTCGTCGGCACCGCCGTCGTCCCGCAGCAGGAGCGCACCGGTCACGGCGGCGCCCACCAGGACGGCCGCGACGACCGGCACCAGCCGCCGGCGACGGCGGGGCGCACCGGAGAGCTCGTCGACGCGGGCCTTGAGGACGTCGGCGGTGTACTGGAGACGCGTGGCGTGGTCCGAGGACAGACAGTCGGAGATCAGCCGACGTCTGCTCTCCTCGATGTCGGCGTCCAGCCGCAGTGGTGCGGTCCCGCGCGCGTAGGCCTGGGCGGCGAGGGAGCGGGCCCTGGCGGTGGCCCCCGGGAACGGGTGCAGCCCGCCCGTGAGCACCTGGTGGGCGAGGACGCCGAAGGCCCAGATGTCGGCGGTCGTCCGGACGACCGTGCCCCGCGAGTCGGTGCGCTGCGACCACCACTCGGGCGGCAGATGGTCGAGCGTGCCGAGCGGCGGCATGTGGGCGTGGGTGCCCTCCAGTTCCGCGGCGACCCCGAAGTCGGCGAGCCACACGTCGCCGTCCGCACTCAACAGGATGTTGGCCGGTTTCAGATCGCCGTGCACCCATCCGGCGCCGTGCATGTGCGCGAGACCGGCGGCCACCGAGCGCAGGACGCGATCCGCGCCGGGGACCGGCCGACCGGCCTCGGTCGCGTCGAGCACGTCCTGGAGGCTGCGCTCGGCACGGTCCATGACCAGGGCGATCGCACCGTCCAGATCGGGATGGTCCGGCGCCTCGACGGTGCACACGGCATGCGTCCGTACGAGGTTGGGGTGGTCCGCCTCCCGGCTGAACCGCACTTCGCGCTGGACGAGTTCACCGAGGGCGGCCCGCTGTCCCGGAGCCAGGGCGTCGGTGCGCAGCACCTTCACCGCGACCGGGGTGCCGTCGGCGACGGAACGGGCCTCGTGGACGGTGCCCCAGGCGCCGGATCCGATGGGCGCGCCGAGCTCCCAGCCGTCGATGCGGAAGCCGACAGGGAGGTGTGCTGAGGGGCCTGTGCGGGGGGTCAATGCGGGGCCTTCTTCGAGGGGCGGAGGCGGGTGGGAGCCTTCCGCACTGGACGACGGTGTCACGCGGGAGCTTCCTGTACGGGACGTCGGCTCGCCGTACGGCGCGGGAGCAGGGCGAGGTGCTCCTCGCGCACCAGGCCGAACCGGAGCGCCGACGCCACCAGTCGGGCGCGCTTGGCGCCGGTGCGGCCGCCCTGCTCCCCGTCCATGTCTCCCTGGTCCAGGCGCAGTTTCGCGAAGGACAGGTAGTCGATGTGGTAGTTGACCGCCGAGCGGGACAGATCGCGGCAGGAGTCCAGTGGACGCAGCCGTTCCGCGATCTCTCCCGCGCCGGGGAGCGTCGTGTCCGAGGGCTCGCGCAACCGCGGCTCGCACAGCGCCACCAGGACGAGGAAGTACTTCGACGTCTGGTCGAGGGCGAAGGGGTTCACGGTCTGGTCACCGGCGCCGGGCAGGGACCGCTCGTCGAGGTAGGCGTGCTGCGGAGCGAACACCTTGAAGTCGACGGTTCCGTTCAGTGCGGGCAGCACGACGCGGGAGAACTCGAAGGGCACCGGCGCGCCGAGGCGGCCGGGGGCCACCGTGATGTACTCGCCGGCGCCCTCCAGGTTCTCCACCACATAACCGGCGGCCCGGCTGAAGTTGGACAGCCGCCAGTAGTCCTCGGCGGCTTCCAGCCGTCCGGCGCGCCGTGAGACGCCCGGGTCGGCCAGGACGACCGCCAGGTCCGCGGCACCCTGCCCGCCGCGCCCGAAATCGGCCATGTCGCCGGGCCCCAGGTGCAGCAGCCCGGGTCCGCGTCGGTCGTGCTCGTCGTCCGCCCACGACGGACCCGGTAATTGGACAATGATCGTTTCCACGACGGCTCTCCCCCGATGAGGTCGCGAGGATTGTAGTGCGCAGATCAACCACGAGCACCGGCGGCGGCCAGTTCTCGCCGGGATGTCTCGTACATGCTTCTCGCGCGCTCGTACGTGCTTCTCGCGCGGTGTATCGGTCTGTTGCGCGGTGTCGCCGGGTGTCGCTCGTTGCTGCTCGTGCGAGGAGCCGCCCTCTCACACCCCCGTCGCGGGAGGGCGGCTCCGGCACTTTTCCCCCCGGATGCGGTCAGTAGAGCTTGTTGACCGCTGTGGTCGTCGTCTTCTTGAACGCCTTCACCGGCGCGTCGGAGAAGTCACCCATCTGACCCCAGCGCACGAGGGTCACGGCCCGCCCGTCCCGGCCGACCGAGTAGAGGTTGATGTCGGTGGCGCCCCAGGACGTCTCGGTGTGCAGGCCGTAGGCGTGGGCGCCCTCCTCGACCGACAGCTTGCCGTAGTCCTTCAGCGCGGCCTCGGTCTCCGGGTCGGACTGCTCGATGCGCGTCGCGCACGCCCGGATGTCCTTGTTCAGCCGCGTGGCCAGGGCCTTGGCCTTGGCGCTGGTGCCGACGACGAACGTGAGCTGCTGGGCGTTGGTTTCAAGGTCGGTCCGGAAGTCGCGGTACCGGGAGTCGTAGCCCGGCAGGGTCTCCTCGATGCAGAACCTGACCTCGTCCGGCACGCCGTCCGTGACCTTGCCCGCCGTCCAGGCGGACGTGGGGTGCGGCGGCAGCTGCGAGGCCGACAGGAACTTCGGCCATGCGCTCGTCTTCGCCTTCACCTTCGCCGAGGCGTTCGTGGAGGCGTGCTTCGAGGCGCTCGTGTCCTTCCCGGTGGCGTCGGCCGGGCCGGCGAGCACCGCACCGAAAGCGACACTCGTGGCGACGAAGGTGGTGAGCGAGGCCGCTCGGGTGCGCTTGGACATGGGTCCCCCTGTGTATGAGTGCACGATTGATCTGCGCGGGTCGGTGAAGTGAGGTGCAGGCGGGAAGGATCCGCGTGCACGGGTGTCGACGCCGGTCCCGGTCGTGGGCTGCCACCGGGTGGTCGGTCCGGCGGCGGTCGGTGCGACACCAAGAGCATCAGCCGTCACTCGGGGCCTGCGCAACAGTCAACGCCGGATCCGCGACGGTGGAACCATCCCAGGCCATCTGACGTGCAGGTATATGGAGTGCCTGGGATGCCCTCCCGGGACGGCAACCGCCCCTTCGACCAGGGGGCCACGACGAGAAGCACGGGGGCACGGTGTCGACTCGGGACGACGACGTCGAGGAGTTCGCGGCACTTCTGAGGCGCTTGAAGGCGCGCACGGACCGCAGTTACGGCGCCCTCGCGCGCCGGGTGAACATGAACACCTCGACGCTGCACCGCTACTGCGCCGGTGACACGGTGCCGCTCGACTTCGCACCCGTGGAGCGGTTCGCCGCACTGTGCGGGGCGACACCGGCCGAGCGGCTCGAACTGCACCGCCTCTGGATCCTGGCGGTGGCCGCGCGGCAGAGACCGCGGACGCCGGGTGCGACGGAGAGTCCGGAGTCTGATCCGGAGCCGCAGTTGGAGCCGGATCCAGCCGCGGCTTCAGCTTCGGCTCCGGCTCCGGTGGCCGACGCAGCGGACGCCGAGCCCGTGGCAAGCGACGGGCCAGAGGGAGTCGGCGGCCCCGACGGAAGCCGGGGTCCCGAAGAAGACGGCGCGTCGGAGTCTGAGTCCTCGGACGCAGAGCCCGAACGCGTATCGAGCGTGCCGACCGTTTCCAGTTCCTCCGGCGGCTCGGGTCCGCGCCCCCGCCGGGCCTGGTACCGGCGGCGGGTCACGGTCACCGCCGCCGTGGTGACGGTGCTGCTGGTGACGCTGGGCAGCCTGTCCGCGCTGTCGGACGACCGTCGGTCCGACGACGCCTCCCGGAACGTCGGCCCGAGCGAGGGCCCGACCTCGACGACTGCCACCGGCGACCCACGCGACCGCCGGTCCACGAGCCCGTCGCCCAAGTCCTCCGGACCGTCGTCGTCCTCGCCGTCGCCCGACGGCAAGGGAAAGGCGTCCACGCCCCCCGGCAAGGGCGGCGAGCCGTCGGGGAACGCCGGCCGGCCGAACGGTTCCGGCTCCACCGGCCTCCCGCTGACCTGGACCGCGAACTCGCACGGCTGGACGTTCGACTGCGGCCACGAGTACGTCGTCGACAAGAAGCCGGAAGATGTACCACCGCCTCCGATCACGCAGGACGCCGCACGGTGGGCGGCCACGCAGAACGCGGTGCACGGGCGCGAGACGATCGTGAAGATCTCGGTACAGGGAAAGTCGTCCACCGCCGTCGTCCTGGAGGCCCTCCGGGTACGGGTCGTCGGGCGCTCGACCCAACTGCGGGGTGCCGGCTACTCCATGGACGAGGGCTGCGGGGGCGCGATCACCCCGCGCTCCTTCGCCGTCGACCTGGACAAGGACCGGCCCATCGCACGTGCGGTCCCGGGCGGTGACGTCGACGGGGCGATCCCCGCGATGCGTATGCCCTACCGGGTGTCCGCCGAGGACCCGGAGGTGCTGCTCGTCAACGCACGGACGAACTCCTGCGACTGCCGCTGGTACCTGGAACTGGACTGGTCGTCCCAGGGACGCACCGGCACGATCCGTGTCGACGATCACGGCAAGCCGTTCCGCACCAGCGGCGTCGAGGGGCTCCCGCGCTACTGGTACGGCTCGGTCGGTTCGGACCGCCAGTGGGTCCCCCGCACCGACTGAGTCACGGCGTCCCGATGCGGCGTCCTGAGGCGGCTGCCTACGGCCGCGGCACGTTGCGCAGGTTGGAGCGGGCCATCTGCACCATCCGGCCGACTCCCCCGTCCAGCACCATCTTCGACGCCGACAGCGCGAACCCGGTCACCATCTCCGCGCTGATCTTCGGCGGGATCGACAGGGCGTTGGGGTCGGTGACGATGTCGACGAGCGCCGGGCCCTTGTGCCTGAAGGCGTCCTTCAGCGCGCCCGCGAGCTGCTTGGGCTTCTCGACGCGTACGCCGTAGGCACCGCAGGCGCGGGCGACGGCGGCGAAGTCGGGGTTCTTGTTGGCGGTCCCGTACGAGGGAAGTCCGGCGACCAGCATCTCCAACTCGACCATGCCCAGGGAGGAGTTGTTGAAGAGGACGACCTTCACCGGCAGGTCGTACTGGACGAGGGTGAGGAAGTCGCCCATCAGCATGGAGAATCCGCCGTCGCCTGACATCGAGACGACCTGCCGCTCCCGGTCGGTGAACTGCGCGCCGATGGCCTGCGGCAGCGCGTTCGCCATCGAGCCGTGCGAGAAGGAACCGATGATGCGGCGGCGGCCGTTGGGAGTGATGTAGCGGGCCGCCCATACGTTGCACATGCCGGTGTCGACCGTGAACACGGCGTCCTCGTCGGCGAGTTCGTCGAGGACGGAGGCGACGTACTCGGGGTGGATCGGGACGTGCTTCTCGACCTTCCGCGTGTACGCCTTCACGACGCCTTCGAGCGCGTCGGCGTGCTTCTTCAGCATCTTGTCGAGGAAGCGGCGGTTGCTCTTGGGGCTCACCTTCGGGGTGAGACAGCGCAGGGTCTCCTTCACGTCGCCCCACACCGCGAGGTCCAACTTCGAGCGGCGGCCCAGGCGTTCGGGCCGTACGTCGATCTGGGCGATCTTGACGTCGTCGGGCAGGAAGGCGTTGTACGGGAAGTCGGTGCCCAGCAGGATCAGCAGGTCGCACTCGTGGGTGGCCTCGTAGGCAGCGCCGTACCCGAGGAGTCCGCTCATGCCGACGTCGTACGGGTTGTCGTACTGGATCCATTCCTTCCCGCGCAGGGCGTGCCCCACCGGGGACTTGATCTTCTCTGCGAACTGCATGACCTCGGCGTGCGCGCCTGCGGTGCCGCTGCCGCAGAAGAGGGTGACCTTGTCGGCCTCGTCGATCATCGCGGCGAGCTTGTCGATCTCCGTGTCGCCGGGGCGGACGCTGGGGCGGGAGGTGACGAGGGCGGTCTCGACGGGCTTGTCGGGGGCGGGCTGGTCGGCGATGTCGCCCGGCAGCGTCACGACGCTCACGCCGCTCTGTCCGACCGCGTGCTGGATGGCGGTCTGGAGCAGCCGGGGCATCTGCTTCGAGTTGGAGATCATCTCGCTGTAGTGGCTGCACTCGCGGAACAGCTGGTCGGGATGCGTCTCCTGGAAGTACCCGAGGCCGATCTCGCTGGAGGGGATGTGTGAGGCGAGGGCGAGGACGGGGGCCATGGAGCGGTGGGCGTCGTAGAGGCCGTTGATGAGGTGGAGGTTGCCCGGGCCGCAGGACCCGGCGCAGGCGGCGAGCCGGCCCGTGATCTGGGCCTCCGCTCCCGCCGCGAAGGCGGCCGTCTCCTCGTGGCGGACGTGGATCCAGTCGATGGCCGAGTTGCGTCGGATGGCGTCGACCACCGGGTTGAGGCTGTCGCCCACGACTCCGTACAGGCGTTTCACGCCCGCGCGGACGAGGATGTCGACGAACTGCTCGGCGACGTTCTGCTTGGCCATGAGTCACGCGCCCCTTAGCTGTCTTCGGCCGACTTCCTGCCTTCGGCCGACTTCCGCTGTCACAGGTTCCCTTTCATGTCCCATGAATTCACAGCGGGCGCGGTTACGCCTCCCAAACGGCCGCGGCTGTCCGGTCGTCGGCGTATCCCTTGACCCGTACCAGGGTGTCCGCGAGGAACGCCGCGAGGCCGGGCGGATCACCGTCCGACCAGCGGGAGGTGAGGTGCTCGACCAGGGCGGGTTCGCCGCGCAGGGGTTCGGCGAGACCGCTCGTGCACAGCAGGAGCGTGTCGCCCGGGCGGGCGACGGAGGCACGGAAACGGAACGGGTCGCGGGGCGGCGGTTCGGGGGCGGGTTCGTACGGGCTCGGGGGTGTGGTGATGCCGAGGTCCATGGTGAGCCGGTCGCCGTCGGGGGTCTCGTGCGGCAGCGATCCGAAGCCGACGACGGCCTCGCCCGCGGTGTCGGCGACGTGCGGCTCGATGTCCTGCCACTCGCCGTCGCGCAGCCGGAAGAGGCCGCCCGCTCCGACGCCGAAGAAGACGCGCGTGCGGCACTCGGGGTCGGCGGGGAGGAGCAGGCAGCGCAGGCTCGCGGTGTACTCCTCCGGTTCGATGCCCTGCTCGGCGGCGGTGGCCCGCAGTTTGCCGAGGCTGCGGTCGGTGAGCCGGTGCAGTCCCGACTTGAGGTCGCCGCGCCGGCCGGCCCTGATGTCCTCGGCCAGCCGCGCGTGGCTGCGGCCGACGGCCCGCCCGATCCACTGGCA
>NZ_JAPWHT010000028.1:0-40603 GCF_027270795.1 Streptomyces sp. ActVer | reverse complement strand
CCCCGTCCGGCGCGACCCCCGCGAACACCGCCCGCGCCGCCTCCACCTCGCGCCGGAACCGGATCCTGAAGTCCCTGTTCGCGGCCAGCTCAGGCCGGATGACCTTGACGGCCACGGTCCGCTGCTGGTCGTCCCGGGCGAGGAAGACCTCCCCCATCCCTCCGGCGCCGAGTCGCGCGACAGGACGGTACGGTCCCAAGTGCTCCGGATCCGTGGGACGAAGTGGCTCCATTGCCCTCAGCTCGCCTGTTCATCGTCGAATGGACTTGAGGCGAGAGTAGGTGCTGGAGGGACAGTTGGTGTACGCAACCGAGCAACCTATGGCCATTACTTGACGTTTCAGATAGATACCGCCCGGACGGTCTTCCAGCCGGTCGCGGCGGATGCGTACGGGAGCGTCAAGCCCGTCCGCGGGCCTGCTGGGAGCGTCGCGACAGCGAGTCGATCAGCACCGCGGCGAAAAGCACCCCGCCCGTGATGATGAACTGGACGGCGGTGGGGGTGTCCGTGATCGCCATGCCCGAGGCGATCGACTGGATGATCAGCATGCCGAGCACCGCGGACCAGGTGGTGCCGCGTCCGCCGAACAGGCTGGTGCCGCCGATGACGGCCGCCGCGATGGCGTTGACCAGCAGGACGCCCGAGCCCGAACCCTGGCTCACCGACGTGATGCGCGAGGCCAGGAACAGGCCGCCGATCGCGGCCATGGTGCCCGATACCGCGAGTACCGCGGTCTGCACCCGCGTCACACTGAGGCTGGCGCGCCGGGCCGCCTCCACGCTGCCTCCCAGGGCGTAGACCTGCCGCCCGTAGTGCGTGCGGCGGAGCACGAGGTCGAGGCCGGCCACCACCACGAGGAAGATCAGGAGCGCGAGCGGCAGCCCCTGGAAACGGTTGAGCAGATACGCGGCGGTGAACGCCACCACCGCGACCACTCCCGTGCGCACCGTGATCCACTGGAGCGAGCGGTGCGGCATGCCGACGGCCTTGCGTCGCCGCATGTCCTGGTAGGAGACCAGGAAGACGACGCCCGCCGCGACCGTCGCCAGACCGTAGGCCGCAGCGTCGTTGGTGAAGTAGTAGCTGGTCAGCTTGGCGACGAGCCCGTTCTCGTCGAGGTTGACGGTGCCGCTGGTCCCGAGGATGTAGAGCATCAGCCCGTTCCAGGTGAGCAGCCCGGCGAGGGTGACGACGAACGCCGGCACCCGGGTCCTGGCCACGGAGAAGCCCTGGACGGTTCCCGCCAGGGTTCCCGCGAGCACCGCGATGATGACGGCGAGCCATTCCGGCACGCCGTGGTTGACGTTCAGCACGGCGAAGGCCGCCGCCGCGAGACCGCTGATCGAGCCGACCGACAGGTCGAGTTCACCGAGCAGCAGGACGAAGACGATGCCGACCGCGATCAGACCCGTACCCACGATGTCCACGCTGAGGTTGGACAGGTTCCGCGGGGAGAGGAAGTTCGAGTTGAGCGACTGGAAGGTGATCCAGACCGCGGCGAGGACGAGGACGACGGGGAGCGAGCCCAGTTCGCCGGCGCGCAGTTTGCGCCGGAAGAGAGTGACTCCCCTCTCCGCGGCACGGGCGACGGCCCGCCCGCGGTGCGGCCGACCGTGCCCGGCGCCCGGTGCGGGGGGTTCGGACCGTGTGGTGTCCGCCGTGTCGCGCATCCCTTTCACCATCCCGCCTCCTGGGAGGCCGTCCGGCGGGGCTCGTTCTCCGTGGCGCCGGTGATGGAGGAGATGATCTGTTCCTGGGACGCGGTGTTCACGTCGAAGAAGCCGTTGTTGCGGCCCAGTCGCAGGACGGCCGCCCGGTCCGCGAGGGCCTTGATGTCCCCCATGTTGTGGCTGATGAGCAGGACGCCGAGGCCACGGTCACGCAAGTGGTCGACGAGGTCCAGTACCTCGCTGGTCTGCTCGAATCCCAGCGCCGCGGTCGGTTCGTCCAGGAGCAGCACTCGCGGGTCGCCGAGCAGCGAACGAGCGATGGCCACCGTCTGCCGCTGACCGCTGGACAGCGAGACGACGGGGGCGCGCAGATCGGGGATGCCTCGGGTCAGACGGTCCAGCAGGGTTCTGGTGCGGCGCTCCATCTCCACCTCGTCGAGGAACCCGAGCCTGCGGATCTCCTGCCCGAGGAACAGATTGCCGACGACGTCGAGGTTTCCGCACAGCGCGAGGTCCTGGTAGACGGCGGCGATGCCGAGGTCCCGGGCGTCGTGGGGACGCCTGATGTGGACCGCCCGGCCCTCCCACTCGATGGAGCCCTGGTCCGCGGGGGAGACCCCGGAGATCACCTTGACCAGGGTGGACTTGCCCGCCCCGTTGTCGCCAAGCAGAGCGACGACCTGCCCGGCGTGGATCTCCAGCTCGATGTCGTCGAGGACCTCGATGACGCCGAAGCGTTTGCATACGCCGTGCAGTGCCAGCAACGGGGGACTCGGCACGGAAACCATCTCCTTCCCGGGGGCGGGCCGGACCTGGTCGGAACCTGCTTGTCAGGTGAGTCCGGCCTCTTCGCAGGCGGCCCCGAGTTGGGGGGTGCAGATCTGCTCGACCGTGTAGGCGCCGTCCTTCACCAAGGTGTCCTCGATGGTGTCGACCGTCACGGACACGGGGGTGAGCAGGACGGCTGGAACCGTGTGCCCGCCGAGGGGTGTCACCTCGCTCTTGGCGACCCGGTCGAGGCTTTCGTCGCGGGCCGCGGCCACGGCCATGGCGGCGCCGGCGGAAGCCTCGGGTCCGAAGGGCTTGTAGACGGTCATGTACTGCTCGCCGCCGACGATGCGCCGTACGGCTCCGAGCTCGGCGTCCTGCCCGGTGACCGGGGGCAGCGGGGCGACCTTGTTCGCCTTGAGGGAGGAGATACAGCCGGCGGCGAGGCCGTCGTTGGCCGCGTACACCCCGTCGATGTTCTCGACCCCGAGGGCCGCGATCGCGGCGGACATGTTCATGTGTGCGGTCTCCGTCCTCCACTGGAGGGTGTCGTACGCCTCGCCGATCTTCACCCGTCCCTGAAGCACGGACAGCGCGCCCTTCTTGAACGACACCGCGTTGGGGTCGGTGGGATCGCCGTTCATCATGACGATCTGGTCGTCCGGCGCCCTGTTGCCCATCGCTGTGAGCAGCGCCCTGCCCTGGAGTCTGCCGACCTCCTCGCCGTCGAAGGACGCATAGCCCGCGATCGGGCCCTCGGCGAGGCGGTCGTAGGCGATGACCGGGACGCCCGCCTGGTCCGCCTTCCTGACGGCGGGGCGGAGCGATCTGGCGTCCACGGCCACGAGGATGATGGCGTCGACCCCCTTGCTGAGCATCGAGTCCATCTGTTCCTGCTGGATGGCCACATCGCCCTTGGCATTGGCGTTCTCGACCGCGCAGTCGTCGCACAGCTCCGTGATCCTCTTCTGGAGCAGGGGCCGGTCCTGTGTCTCCCAGCGGGCCGTGGTGGAGTCCGGAAGCAGTACGCCGATGCTCAGCGTGTTCCCGGTGTCGGAGTTGTCCTCGGCGTCCTGCCCGCAGGCCCCGAGGGCGACAACCGTCGAGATCACGGTCATGACGACGGCCGCGCCCCGGATGCAGGCCTTCATGTGAAAGACCTCCCTTGTCCTTCACCTCGCGTGACGAGGGGCGCTCACGGTTGCCTGCGCCCGGCCTGAGACGGTCAGGGGATCCGGGTGCCTCGTGGCGTCAAGGGCTGGCGTGTGATCGGCGTGGCAAGACGAACACGTCGTAAGTGTGGCACCGGCCGTGGTGATCTGCGAACGCAGCGGCCCGGCTCCGGCCGTCGGTCGCGGCGGTTCCGCTCCGGCCGTCGGCGAAGGGCGCGGGATACCGCGCGAAAGCGGCTGTACGGCGGGCGTCGAGACGATTTCTCATGGCCGGCGCGGATGCCCGTGAGGCGGTCTGCCACTGACTGCGATCAACTGGATCTGTCGGGTTAGTCACGATATGCGATTCTGGTAAGTGGGCGCCCGATCTCAACCCAGCGGCACCTGCCGCATGGACCGGAGGTAGGTCGCGGACATGCATCATGACGGCCGCGCCCTGGCCGGAGTCTCGGAGCCGCGGGAGTCCCGGGCCGGCGCCGACGACAACGGTTCACGGCCACCTCTGCCGGAGGCCGCCGCGAGCGACAGGCCCCTGGCCTTCGCCGGAGTGGCGTTGGCAGCGGTCTATGTCCCCGATGCCGGGAACGGCGATCTCCGGCTGGTGGAGACGGCCGGCCGCGCCACGTCCCAGTACCTGCCGCCGGAGCGTCTGCCCCTGTCGGGTGATTCACCTGCGGCGCACGCCTTCCGCACCGACCGGCCGCTGTGGCTGGACCTCGCGGACTTGGCTACCCGTTCGGAGGGTCGGGACTCGGAGGGCCGGAACTCCGAAGGCCGGCTTTCCGAGGGCGGGCTTGCCGGGGGCGGCCCGACGCCGTCCTCGCCACAGGCACAGGCACAGGCACAGGCACAGGAGCAGCAGGCGCAGGCGCCGCCGACAGAGGCACCGCTCGCCGCCCTGCCGCTCGGGACGGAGGGCAGGCGGCTGGGCTGCCTCGTCGTCGTGGGAGCGTCTCCGGTCGGCTTCGAGGCCGAGCAGCGGCGCTTCCTGGAGCGGTACGCCGACGCGATCGCAGGCATGCTCCGGACCGAGGCCGACCGTCCCGCGCCCATGTCGCTCCTCAGTCCCGCCCTGCGGAGTCTGGGCGTCGGCTCGTTCGTCCTGATGCCGGACACGGGTCTGATCGAGGCGGACGAGGCGCTGCTCGATCTGGTCGGCATCACACCGGCCGACTTCGACGGCAAGGTGGACACCCTGCTCGCGCACGCGCTCCCGGAGGACATGCACGCGCTGATCTCGGTACTGGAACCGTCCACGGAGGCGTTCGGCCGCCGGGAGCTGGAGTTCCGTGTCCGCCGCCCCACCGGTGGAATGCGCTGGCTGAGCCTGACCTGCCGGGTGGTGGCGAGCACCGACGAGCGTCCGGAGCAGGTGCTGGGCGTGGTGACGGCGACCTCGGTCCTGCGGCAGAGCGCGGACGACGTGTCCCGGATCCAGTGGCTGACCGCCGCACTCGACGACGCGACAACGGTCCGTGACGTCGGCCGGGTGGTGGTCACCGCCCTGCGCGAGCCGCTGGGCGCCGACCGGGTGGCACTCGCCGAGTTGCGGGACGACCGGCTCATGGTCACCGTGCTCGACCCGCCCCAGCCCGCCGCCTGGCCCGAGACATGGCGTTCCGAGTGGCGTTCGGAGTGGCCCGACGCACCGGTCAGCGCCCTGCCCACCCTGCAACTGGCCCTGCGGGACGGACGGATGAACCTGTGGTCCGCCGGCACGGCCCTCGAACCCGGACTCGCGGGCATCGGTGCCGGAGGTCTGGCCGTGCTGCCGCTGCCCGCCAAGGGCCGGGTCGCGGGCGTGTGCCTGGTCGGCTGGGACGAGCCCCACGACTTCGTCCCCGAGGAGCGGTCCCTGTTCACCGCCACCGCGGCGCTGGTCGGCCAGGCCCTCAACCGCGCGCACGCACACGACGCCGAGCAGGAGCTCGCGACGATGCTGCAGCGCAGTCTGCTGCCCCGGCGCCTCCCGGAGCTGCCCGGCGGGACGGCTGTCGCCCGCTATCTGCCCGCCCGGCGGGGACTGCAGGTGGGCGGTGACTGGTACGACGTCATCGCCCTGTCCGAGGACCGGGTGGCGCTGGTCATCGGAGACGTGCAGGGACACAGCGCCGGAGCCGCGACGATCATGGGGCAGATGCGCACTGCGGTCAGGGCCTACGCGGTCGAGGGCCACCCGCCCGACGTGGTCGTCTCACGCGCCAACCGGCTCCTCGTCGGCATGGAGACCGATCTCTTCGCCACCTGCTGCTACGCCGAACTGGACCTGGAGGAGGGCAACACCCTCTTCGTCCGGGCCGGCCACCTCGCACCGCTGATACGCCATCCCGACGGCAGGACCGAGGAGGTGCAGGTAGAGGGCGGGCTCCCGCTGGGCATTCTCGCGGAGGCCGAATTCCCCATGACCACCGTCGCGTTGACTCCCGGCACGGTGCTCGCCCTGGTCACCGACGGGTTGGTCGAGGCCACCGACCTGCCTCTGGACGAAGGCATGCGGCGCACACGCGACGCGCTCGCCGCCGCCGATCCCGCGGATCCGGGGCGGATGGCCGACGAACTGCTCGGCGGTGTCGACCGTCGCGAGGACGACGTGGCGCTGTTGCTGCTGCGCTACGACGGGATGAAGTCCCGGCCGATCCGGGCCGGTTGGGCGGTGTGGCGGCTGCCCGACGCCGTCATGCACGCCCGCCGGTTCACCGCGCGCACGCTGCGCAAGTGGGAGGTCGAGGACGTGGCCGACTCGGTGCTGCTGGTCGTGTCCGAACTCGTCACCAACGCCCTGGTGCACACCCAGGGTCCGGTCCGCGTCGATCTGATGGTCCGCGGGGACCGGCTCCGGGTCTGCGTGACCGACTCCTCGCCGCGCGCGCCCGCCAAACCCGTGTCCGTGGACTGGGAGTCGACCGGCGGTCGGGGCCTGCTCCTGGTCGAGGCGATGTCGGAGGCCTTCGGTTCGATGCCGGTGGCCGACGGCAAGCAGGTGTGGAGCGAGATCGTCGTGCCGCAGCACGAGCCGGCTCCCGCGGACCCGGAGCCCGGGGCGGAACAGGAGCCAGGGACGGGACCGGAGCGCGGGACGGGACAGGAGCCCGGCACGGAACAAGGGGCTGCGCCATGAGAACGCGTACGAGGCGTCTCGTCGCGGCGCTCGTCGCCGGGCTCATGGCGATGTCCCTGGCCGCCTGCGGAGGAGACGACGTGGCGGACACGGACAGCTTCACCATCGGTCTGCTGCTCCCGAGCCGGGCGGTCCCCCGCTGGGAGCATTCCGACAAGCCCCTCATCGAGCAGCGCCTCAAGGAGCTGTGCCCCCGGTGCACCATGGAGTACGCCAACGCCGAGAACGACGCGGCGAGGCAGCGGGAACAGCTGATGTCCATGATCACCAAAGGGGTCGAGGTCCTGATCCTCGACGCCGCCGACACCAGAGCGGTCCGCTCCTCGATCCAGGAGGCGCGCAAGGCGGACATCCCGGTCGTCTCCTACGACCGGCTCGCCGAGGGCCCGATCTCGGGCTATGTCACTGTCGACGGCGGACAGGTCGGCAGGCTCCAGGGTGAGGCACTCCTGAAGGCCATGAGTGACAGGGGGAACGGCGAGAACGTCGTGATGCTGAACGGCGATCCGACCAGCCCCAACGCGGCGTGGTACACGCGGGGCACGCTGTCCGTCATCAAGGGCAAGGTGACGATCAGCAGGTCGTACGACATCCTGGGCTGGAGCAAGGACAACGCCCACACCAACATGTCCGCGGCCATCGCGGCCCTCGGCCCCGACCGGATCGACGGCGTCCTTGCGGCCAACGACTCCATCGCCGCGGGCGCCATCGCCGCCTTCAAGAGCGCCGGCGTCAGGAAGCTTCCTCCCATCACGGGCCAGGATGCCGACATCGAGGCCGTGCGGCGCATCATCAGGGGCGAGCAGTACATGACGGTGTACAAGCCCTTCGCGGCCGAGGCCGACGCGGCCGCCGCCATGGCCGTCGCCCTCGCGCGCGGCAAGGGTCTCGACGATGTCGCCACCACGTCGACCGACAGTCCCACCACCGAGCGAATCCCGTCCGTCCTGCTCACTCCGAGCGCGGTGACCGTCGACAACATCGAGCAGACACTCGTCAAGGACGGCGTGTACACCGTCGACCAGATCTGCACCCCGGAACTCCGGCGCGCCTGCGAGAAGGCCGGGCTGTCTCCGTAAGGGGGTTGGGGCTCGGAGGGGCAGGCGCAGGGGATCCGATCCCGTACGCGGAACGGCCCGGCTCCGGTCAGCGAACGGGACGCCGCTTGGCGCGCCGGGACCAGCGGAAGGCGGCGACGATCACATCGGCGGCCAGGAGCATGATGCCGATGACCAGCAGATAGCCAAGGCCGTCCGCCGCCACGCCGATGATCCCCAGGACGACGGCGGCGAGTACCAGTAGCAGGAAGAGCACCATCGCCCGCCCACCTCCCTTCGAGTCCCTTCGAGTCCTTCGAGCGGACTGCCGTCTCAGCGGCGCGCGAGCTGCCGCTCGCCGTTGGCGCCCGGCTTGTAGGCGATGCCGTAGTAGTGGAAGATCTCTTCCTCCCGCTCGGCGGGCAGAATGTCGTCCGTGCCGATCGAAGGAGCCTTCTTCACCAGGCTCTTGGCGTAGGAGACCTTGAGGTAGCCCGGCCCGAGGGTCGTCTCGTCGAGGGGGACGAAGACCAGCCGCTGCCGGGTGGGCAGTCCGGTCCGGACGGTGGCCACGGCCGGTTCGTCGGTGGCGGTGTCCACGTAGACCGCTTCGAGCACGCCGATCCTGTGCCCCTTCGGATCGACGACGTCCTGGTTGCGCCATTCTCGGATGTCGGCCGCCTGGATCATGCCGTTTCCCCTCTGAGCGAGGCGCCTGCCGTTTGCAGGTGAGCGTGCACCAACCGCGACAATTTTACTACGGTCTGTGCTGGTCGGACATTTGCGAGTGCTGCATCGGCATCAGCAAACCTTGGGCAGGCTCAGGACAGGATGACGCGCCGTGACGTACACGCCACGCACCCGGTGACCACGCACCGCGAAGAGCAGCGGCTGCTGACGGCTGTCACTTCGCGGGGGCACGGCCCCGGTCGCCACGACGCGGTGGGCTCCAGCGGATGGCACCGGGAGCTGTGAACTCAACTCTCCGGTGCCTTCATCCGGGCCGGCCGTCGGACGCCTCTGCTGAGTAGCCCTGTCGACGGATCCCAAACACCCCCACGAATCTTGGCCGGCTCGGCTACTCGGGCCGTTGGGTCCGGTCGTTGTGGGCGAGGCCGTCCGGATGCTCCGACGTACGCTCGCCGAGCGGAAGAACCAATACCTGTAGGGCCGTTGGGCCGGGCAGCCGGTGGAGCTGGCCCGCTTCCTGCCAGCCCCAGGTCGTGAGGGCCTCACAGGTCGAGCGATCGGAGCGGTCCACCAACGTGACGCCGAGCGAGGCCTCGTGGTCACCGAGCAGGCGCTCCTGCAGCCGGCGGGCGAGCCCGTGGGCGTGCTGGTGGGGGTGGACGAGGGTGTCGAGGATCGCGAAGACATGTCCGGACGCGGTGAGTTGCTCCAGGTTCTGCGGCAAGGGTCCGCGGAACCCCTCCCACCAGGAGCCGTCGCGCGGTACCGGGACTCCGAAGGCGCAACCGGTCAGGGACTGCGCCTCGGCCACCAGCATGTCGAATCCCGGCAGTTGTACGTCGTCCGCCAGGCGGAGCAGGAACTTCTGCCGGTCGCGGAACTCCTCACCGGGCGAGGCGGCGGACGACTCGACGTACAGATCCGCCAGGTCCTCCCGCAGGCCCTCGGCCTGCCAGCGGTTCAGTCGGCGCAGCCGCACCGTGTCCATGGCGGACGGCTCGGAAACTTCGGAGGCTTCGGGGTCGTGTGGTTGCGGCGGGGTGCGCATGGGGCGCCTCGGTTCCAGACACTGGGAGACGTGTGGGGCAGGCATCGATGCCGACTGGCAGTGCACCGCCGGGGTCTGGGACGGGTACTTCGCAGCATAGCCCCGAATCAGCCCTGGACCGGGGCCCGTTGGGTGTTTGAAGGCGTGCTGCCCGGGAACCCGTCCGACGTGCTTCAGACCGGAGGCACGCCCGTGGGAGCAGCTGTCGCTGCTCCCCAGTGTGCTGCGGTCCGACGGCTCCCACGGTGAGCGATGCCACCGATCAGGGAGACACGTGCCCATGCCGAACGCACCCACGCGGAACCGGCCGACCAGACGCCTCTACGACGACGCCCCGGACACCGACGCCGCGTTCCGCCGCATCGCGGCTTTGCCGAAGGGCCCGGCGCGCTCGGCCCTGGAACAGGAAGTGGTGTGCGCCTGGGTGCCGATGGCCGTACGGCTGGCCCGGCGCTTCCGGCATCGCGGCGAGTCCTTCGAGGATCTCAAGCAGGTCGCCCAACTGGGCCTGGTCAAGGCGGTGTCCCGCTTCGACCCGGCCCTCGGCACCGCCTTTCCGAGCTTCGCCATACCGACGATCCTCGGGGAGGTGAAGCGGCACTTCCGTGACGACCTGTGGGTTGTGCATGTACCGCGGCGCGTACAGGAGCTTCGCAGCCGGGTCCGCTCCGCCGGCAACGAGTGGGCTTCGCTCAACGGCCGCGAACCCTCGACCCTTGAGATCGCCGAGCACACCGGCCTCACCGAGGCGGACGTACGACTGGGCCAAGGAGCCCTGGAGGCATACACCGCGCTGTCCATGGACGCCCTGCCGGGCCATTCAGCGGACGGCTACGCCTTGACCGACACCCTCGGTGGCATGGAGCCCGGCTTCGACCGGGTCGTCGACCGCGAGGCGCTCCGGCCGCTGCTGCAGGCACTGCCCGAACGAGAGCGGCAGATCCTGTACATGAGGTTCTTCTGCGAGATGACCCAGCAGCGCATCGCGCTGCAACTCGGCCTCTCCCAGATGCATGTCTCCCGTCTGATCACCCGCATCTGCGCGGGCCTGCGCGATCAGGTGTGGGCCGAGGCCCACGATCTGAGGAGGGTGTCGTGACGACGTGCCGAGTGCACGCGTGGCACGTGCACGGGTGACATGGGGCGACGGCCGGGGTGCGGGCCCGGGATGGTCAGGCGCCCAGACCTACGAGGGGCTCGGAGCCGTTGATGAACGCGCGGGCCACATCGACCAGGCGCCGGTTGTGGGAGCGGGCATAGCCGCGCAGTGCGGTGAAGGCCTGCTCCATGTCGATGTTCTGGCGTTCGGCGAGCTTCCCCTTGGCCTGCTCGATCAGCACCCGGCTGTTCAACGCCGTCTGGAGTTGTTCGTTGAGGACGGTGCTGCGGTGGGTGGTGCGCTGCTGCAGGAGGCTGATGGTGGCGACGTCGGCCAGGGCCTGGGCGATGAGGGTGGCGGCCGGGTCGAAGGGGCCGGGCGTGGCGCGGAACAGGTTCAGGGCGCCGACGACCTCGTCCCGCAGACGCATGGGCAGCGCCTGGACGGCGCCGAACCCGCTGCGGTGGGCCGCCGTGACGAAGCGCGGCCAGCGGTCGACCTCGCGGGTCAGGTCGGGGACGATCACCGGTGCGCCGGTGCGGAAGCACTCCAGGCAGGGGCCCTCGTCGTTCTGGAGCTGGAAGAGCTCCAGCAGGCGTACCTGTTCGTCGGAGGCGGCCATCACGCGCAGTTTGCCGTCCCGGTCGGCGAGCAGTACCCCGGCGGCGCCCGCGCCGAGCATGCCGACGCAGCGGTCGGTGAGCAGGCGCAGGAAGTCGATGAGGTCGAAGTCGGCGACCAGGTTGTCGGCCAGCTCGACGAACGTCTTGGCCAGGAGCTGCTGATTCATCGTGACACCCTTGATTGAGGCTGGTCCCGCCGGGAGGGGGCGGGAGGTGCGGCACGTTCGCCGGTCGGGGCCGATGCGTCAGGTTTCCTCGTCGGCCCGGTCGGGTTCCGTGTCCGGGGAGAGGCGGAGCCGGTGGGCCACCACGTCGGCGGCCACGTCGGCGAGCCGGAGCCCTTGCACATAGGCGTGGGCGCGGAGCCGGACGAATGCTTCCTCGATGCCGACGCCGAGCTGGACGGTGAGGATTCCGCTGGCCTGGTCGATCTCCGCCCGGTACGCGCCCAGGTCCTCGATGCCGTGCTCCGGCGCCGGTCCGCCACCCGTTGCGCCGGCCTCGACGATCTGCGTGTCGAGCAGGAGCAGCGTCGCGAGGTCGGCGAACGCCAGCGCGTCGGCCAGTTCCTCGGCGTCGAGCACGGTCGGCACGTTGGCGTACAGGTCCAGAACTCCCGGGATGATCGCACCCATCTGCAAGGGGAGCGCGAAGACGGCGCGCGCTCCGGCTTCCAGAGCCGCGTCGGCGAACACGGCCCAGTGCTCCTGCAGTTCACCGGTAAGCAGATCGGGCGTCAAGACGGCGGAACCCTGTACGAAGGCGTCCACGCACGGTCCCTCGCCCAGCGTGAGCTGGAGCTCCTCCAGCTGTGCGCTGATGTCGTCCGTGCTGCACAGCGGATGGCTCGCCGCGGTCCGGGACATCGCCGACAGCCCGGCCCCGCCGACCGGCAGCGCGGCCACGGCCGCGGCACACACGTCCACCACGCCGGCCCGGGCGCCGCGTCGGGCCGCCTGCTCGGCGACCAGCACCTGGATCCGGTCCGAGCGCCTGTCGGGCCTCACCCGGGCCACCGCGTCCGGGCCCCGGAGGCGAGGTGGTTGAGGAACCTCTGGCGGTCGGCGCGGCGGTACGGCTCACGGGGCGGCGTCTCGCGGGAGGCAACGTACGGATCCGCCGGTTCCCCGCTCATGTCCTCCGCCTGGGACGAACACCCATGCTTCTCACATCCTCACGTCGAGGCTGTCTCCCGGACCCGAGCGGTCCGGGAGACACTCGGCACGGGAAGACCCCGGCCTGTTGTCCGTGGTGCGGCGGCCGGGGTCCTGGGCTGCGGGCGGTGCGACTGGCTGAGCTCTGCGGCTCCCGCCGGAGCTGTCAGCCGGGAGAGCGGGACGGTACGACGGTCCGGGCGGCCGGGGTGACACCGGCGGCGGCGAGGACATGTTCGGCCGAGACGGCGTTGTCGTCCCGTACGGCCATGGCCATCGCGGTGTGGGCGGGGCCGGGGGCCGTCTGCGGAGGGACGACCAGGAACAGGAAGTGGTCCTGGGCGCCCCGGGTGACGATCATCGTGCTGTCCCCGACGGCGGACCAGTCGATACGGACCGTGTGCCCCGCGACGACCAGGTGGCCCGGGGTCTCGTCCCAGCCGCTCGTGTCGAGGCCGACGCGGGAGATGGTGCCGAGGCGGGCGGTCAGGGCGATGAGCAGGCCGGACAGTTGGCTTCCGATGTCGCGGGACCTTGGCCACCAGGCGCCGTCGAACGTCCCCGTGCGCTTGGAGGTGGTCTCCAACCGCAGCACCGCGGTGCCCGGACGCACCGGCTCATCGCTGGTGTCCGCCAGGAGCCGGACGGGGTCCATGACGACTCACTTCCCTTGTGTCCGGGCCCAGGCCCAGGTCCGGAGTCGCCCACGTCCCCCGCCGTCATGGCCCTGGCGATCACTCGTACCGCTCGTCGCGGCGCGACCCGGAGCCTGCTCCGGGGCCGATGGCGCGGGTCCTCGGACAGCCGGCAGCGAGCGGCTGAAGCGGAACGCCGCGATGCGCTCGTCGTGCTGGTTGTTGAGCCGATGGATCAGGAACGCGCCCAGAGCGACCATCGCCAGGATCACCACTACGGTCACGAAGGTCTCCATGGCCGTCACACCTCCTTCGCCGGATGCGGCGTCGCAAGAGCGACCGCCGGGATGCCGATTACCGGAGCAGCCACTGCCGGGATCCGCGGAGTCGAGAGCTGGCCACCGGCCTGATGGCCTCCTTCGGAGTCCCAGACCGCCTCCACCGCCCGGTCGGTCTCCGTCACCGTGCCCAGGCGCGCCGCCTCCGCCATCAGCTCGCTCGCGGTCGACGTACGCATCGGATCGCTCGCGGCGGCGAGCAGCCAGGCCGCCGAGACGGGATTCGTCTGCGGAGGGATCACCAGCAGGTCCCAGCGGCCCACGCGATAGGAGAGCAGCAACATCTGGTGCGGGTCCTGCTGGGCCATGAACGAGCCCACCTTCACGACATGCCCCGCGACGGGCACCTTGCGAGGGACGGTGGGCCAGTGCGCGGGATTCACCGTGACCCTGGTGATCCGCCCCCACAGCGAATCGAGCACTGCGGTCAGTGAGGGAAGTTCCGCTCCGAGATCGCGGGAACGGGGCCACCAGGCGCCGTCCAGCAGAGCCGGTGCGGAGCCGCTGGGAGCCAGCGACATGCGCAGGGACGGAGGAGAAGTCCGGTCTTCGAGTGTCGGCGCGTACGAAACGGTCGCAGTCATGATGCGAACCCTGCTCCGGAGCGGTCGAAACCGGCCCCGGGGTAGTCAATCGCCGAAAACGACACGAGCATGGAGGCCGGTGCGCGAAGTACTCTCGGTAACCCCAGCCTACTCCTCCGGCGATCCTCACGGACCGTGTCCAGGCGCAGCAGCGGAGACGGGCGGCTACGCGTCGATGACGAGCCCCTTCGCTTCGAGTACGGCGGCGAGGTTGCTGACCTCGATGACGCTCTTTCCGGAGCGGTAGGCGGCGATGTAGGCGTCCTCGGCCTCGACCCGTTCCTGGGACTTGCGCACGACGTCCGCCACGTCGTCGCGCCGCACCGCCACCACGCCGTCGGCGTCGGCGCGCACGACGTCGCCGGGATGCACGATCTCGCCGCCGATCAGCACCGGCTCCGCCATCGGCCCCACGGTCTCCTTGACGGTGCCCTTCATGCAGACGCTGTACGAGAAGACCGGGAAGCCGAGTTCGCGGAGTTCCCGTGTGTCCCGGACGCCGGTGTCGGTGACGAGGCCGCCCAGCCCCTTGGCGACACACGCGTTGGCCAGCACGTCGCCGAAGGAGCCCGCCTCGGCGTACTCGCCGGCGGAGACCACGATGACGTCACCGGGCCGGGCGTGGGCGATGGCGACCTGCAGCATGATGTTGTCGCGGGGAGCGCAGCGCACGGTGAACGCGGGGCCGCACAGTGACATCGCGGGGTCGACCGGCTTGATGGTCGAGTCGAGGGCGCCCAGGCGTCCCTGCGCCTCGTGGATCGTGGCGGCGGAGTACTTGCTCAGCTGCTCGACCAGGTCCGGGTCGGGCCGGTCGAACTTCGTGTTGACGCGGATCATGACGCTCCTTCGGGTCTTCAGGAGGGGCGGGCAGGTCTTCAGGAGGGGTCGGCCGGGGACAGGTCCGCGCAGGCGCGGCCGATCCGCTCGCAGGCCTCGGTGAGGACGTCGGTGGAGGTCGCGAAGGAGATCCGGAAGTAGCCGGGTGATCCGTACGCGGCACCGTGGATGACCGCCACCTGCTGCGACTCCAGCAGATGGCGGGCGAAGTCCTCGTCCGAGCCGATCACTTCACCCGCGGGAGTCCGCTTTCCCAGTACGGCCGTGCAGTTCACGAAGGCGTAGAAGCCGCCGCTCGGTGGCGTGCAGGACAGACCGGGGATGTCGTCGACCCGCTTCACCGTCACGTCGCGGCGGCCGCGGTAGACAGCCACACAGTCGCGCACGAAGTCCTGGTCGCCGGTGAGGGCGGCGGTCGCTGCGGCCTGGCTGATCGACGACGGGCAGGACGAGATCTGCGACTGCAGGGTGTTGACGGCCGAGACCAGCGAGGCGGAACCGGCGCCGTAGCCGATCCGCCAGCCGGTCATCGCGTAGGCCTTGGAGACGCCGTTGGTGAGGAACACCCGGTCGGTCAGGCGAGGTTCGACGGCGGCGAGGCTGGGGACCTGACCCGGCTCGAACCAGATCTCGTCGTAGATCTCGTCGGTCAGCACCTGGACGTGCGGGTGGGCGAGCAACACGTCTGCCAGGGCGCGGAGTTCGTCGACCGTGTACGCGGCTCCCGTGGGGTTGCCCGGGGCGTTGAGGATCACCCAGCGCGTCCGGTCGGTGATCGCCGACTCCAGCCGCCGCGGAGTCAGCTTGAAGCCCTCCGACTCCGGGCAGGGCACGACGACCGGTGTCCCGTCGTTGGCGAGAACCATGTCCGGATACGACACCCAGTACGGAGCGGGGACGATCACCTCGTCGCCCGTGTCCAGCGTGGCCATCAGCGCCAGGAAGATGACCTGCTTCGCCCCTCCGCCGACGGCGATCCGGTCGGCGGAGTAGCGCAGCCCGTGCCGCTGCTCCAGCTTCTGGGCGATGGCGGCCCGCAGTTGGGGGGTGCCGTTGACCGGGGTGTACTTGGTGTCGCCCCGCCGGATCGCCTCGACGGCGGCCGCCTTCACATGCTCGGGGGTGTCGAAGTCGGGTTCGCCGACAGTCAGGTCGAGGATGGCGAGTCCCTGTGCCTTCAGCTCGCGGACGCGCTGGGCGGCCGCGGTGCTCGGCGAGGGCTTGATGCGCTGAACGCGCAGGGCGGTCAAGGCGGTTGTGGAGGTCGCCATGTCAGTCGGTCCGCCTCTCGAAGTTGAGGCCACCTGGTACCTGGAACGTCGGCAGGATCTCGATGTGGCCGATGTTCACGTGGCGCGGCGAGCCGACGGCGAACTCGATGGCGTCCGCGATGTCCTCCGGCTTGAGCGACTCGTAGCCGTCGTAGAACCGCTTCTGGGCCTCCTCCATGTCGCCGAGGAGCCGACCGAAGATCTCCGTCTCCACCCGGCCGGGGCAGATCTCGGTCACCCGGATCCGGCGGCCGTATCCGTCGACGCGCAGCTGCCGGGAGAGCGTGTGCACGGCCGCCTTCGTGGCGTGGTAGACGGTGTTCCCGCCGAAGTTGTAGACGCCGGCGATCGAGCTGATGTTGACGATGTGCCCGAGGTCGCGCTCGACCATCCCGGGCATGATCAGGCGTACGAGGTGCAGTACGGCCTGGAGATTGACCGCGATCTGCTCGTCCACGGCGAACTCGTCGGCGGAGAGGATGTTCCCGGTGCGGGAGACCCCGGCGTTGTTGACCAGGACGTCGACCTCGATGCCCCGCAGGGTCTCGGTGAGGGCGGCCGTGTCGGTGATGTCGACGGCATGAGGGGTGCAGCCCGTACGCCGGGCGAGGTCGTCGAGCCGCTCGGCGTTACGGGCGACGGCGTGGACTTCGAGCCCCTGCTTGGTCAGCCGCTCGACGACCACGGCTCCGATTCCGGTGGAGGCTCCTGTCACCAGGGCGGTGTTGTAGTCGGAAAAGGGCATGTGGATGCGCTCCTAGAGATCCTGGAGAGAGGTGGGGGGTGAAAGAGGGGTGGGGGGTGAGGGCGTTCGGCCGGCTGCGCGTCGTCGGCGTTCGACCGGTTACGCGTCGCGCAGCGGCAGGTGTGCCCTGTCCTTGACCCGGGACACGGCGATGAGCGTGCCGAGTGCGGTGACGACCGCGTAGAAGGCGGGCATGTTGACGTTGCCCGTCTTGTCGATGAGGTAGGTCATCAGCAGCGGAGCGGTACCGCCGAAGAGGGCGGCCGAGACGTTGTAGCCGAGCCCGTAGGCGGAGTAGCGCACCCGGGTGGGGAAGAGCTCGACGAGCAGGACGTGGATGACGCCGGTGTGCCCGGCGAAGATGACCGCCATGATGCAGGCGCCCAGGATGGCGAGCGGGACACTGCCGGTGCCGATGAGCAGGTAACAGGGAATGCCGGCGACTGCCATGGCGACAGCGGCGCCCGCGAGGACCTTTTTGCGGCCGATGCGGTCGGAGAGGCTGCCCATGTACGGGATGGCGATCGAGATGGCCACCAGGCTGGTCGCGGTGACGAGCAGGCCCTGCACCTTGCTGAAGTTGAGCTCGGTGTTCATGAAGGTCGGCATGTAGCTGAACAGGACGTAGTAGCCGGAGCCGTTCATGAGCGGGATGAACAGGGCGAGCAGCATCGCCCGGCGGTGCTCGGGGGAGGAGAAGGCCTCCTTGAGCGGGTTCTTGGACAGCCCGCCCTCTTCCTTGAGGCGGTTGAAGTTGGGGGTGTCGCTGATCCGCTTGCGGATGTAGATGCCGGTGATGCCGAGCGGCACGGCGAGCAGGAACGGGATGCGCCAGCCCCACGACTCCATACGGTCCTGGCCGAGGCCGCTGGTCATGGCGGCGGCGATCAGTGTGCCGGTGAGCAGGGACAGGAACGAGGCGATCTGGGCGTAGCTCGTGTAGAGACCGCGCTTGCCCTCGGGGGCGTGCTCGGCGAGGAAGCTCATCGCGCCGGATGCCTCGCCGCCGACCGAGAAGCCCTGCGCGACACGCAGCAGGATCAGCAGCGCCGGGGCCGCGATGCCGATGCTCGCGTACGTCGGCAGAATGCCGATCGCCGCGGTCGCGACGCTGATCAGCATGATGACGAAGACGAGCATCCGCTGGCGGCCCATGCGGTCGCCGAGGTGGCCGCAGATGATCCCGCCGAGCGGGCGGAAGAAGAACGAGACGGCGTAGCCGAGGAAGACGAACTGGACGGCGGTCGCGTTGTCCGCGTTCGGGAAGAACACGACGGCCAGGGTGCCCGCCATGAAGCCGAAGATTCCGTTGTCGTAGAGCTCGGCGAAGATACCCACGCACCCGGCGAGGGTGACTTTTCGCGCGGTTTTCGGATCGACGGTGTTCGGCACCGGCTGAGCGGCCACGGTACTCATGACGTTCTCCTGTCTGCTGGCAGGTTACGGGGGGACGGGGACGGTGCGTGCGGGGCTTGAGGGGATGCGCAGGGCGTCGAAGACGGTGCGCACCCGGGTCTGGAGGGCGTGGACGGCGCTTCGCTGGGCACGGTGGGCGGCCACCGCCTCGGCGACGGTCCGGCGCCGGAAACGGACGGTCTGGCCCGGTCCGGCCTGGCCGAGCGCGGACAGGCCGGTCGCGGTCACGACGGCCAGTACCGGATAGCCGGCGGTGACGCCGCGCCCGCGGTGCAGGACGAGCAGCTCGTCGCCCGCGGGGACCTCGACGGCACCCACGGGGACACCGCGCGAGAGCACCTCGCCGGTCGCCACGCGCCGGGGCACGTCACCGGCCATCCGCAGTCCGATGTGGTTGCTCTGCGGGCTCACGGTGAACTCCGACCGGAACAGCCGGTCCGCCGTGTCACCGAACTCCGCGAGGTCGGGGCCATCGGTCACGTCGATGGTCCACGGCGACGGGAGGCGGGTCATGGGGAAGCGGGTTACCGGTGCGCGCAGCCGGAACAGCGGGATGCGGTACTCCGGGTGGTCGACGGGCGGGCAGTGCCGCTGGAGACCGAGCTCGTCCCCGTCGCGCAGCGAGTGGCTGAAGCCGAGGATCGTGTCGGGGGCGCAACTTCCTTGCAGGTACGGGGTGTTGAACGAACCCAGCACGGCCAGGTAGACCCGGATGCCGCTCCGGATGCCGCCGATGCGGATCGTCTCGCCGGAACGCACGGAGAGGGGCTCCCACTGCGGTCGTACGACGCCGTCGACGGTCAGGTCCGCGGTCGCGCCGGTCACCGCGACGAGTACGTCGGTGGACGGTGCGCAGCTGAAGTCCAGGGCGGTGATCTCCAGCAGCGGCGCGCCCTCGTCGTTGCCGCAGAGCACGTTGGCGACGCGGGCGGAGTGCTGGTCGAGCGCGCCGTTCACCGGCAGGCCGTAGCGCGAGCGCCCGAACCGGCCCAGATCCTGCACGGTCGCCAGACCGGCCTTGAGGATGTTCAGGGTGTCAGCCATGCGACACCGCCAGGGAGCGGCCAGCGTGGTCGTCCCACTGCTCGGGCGTGATGGGTACGAAACGGAAGGTGTCGCCGGGCCGGTAGGCGGTCAGCGGGTCGGCGTCGAGGTCCTCCAGGACGCGCAGGGGAGTGCGCCCTAGCAGCGGCCAGCCGCCGGGCGACGGCATCGGGCAGATCACGGCCTGCCGCCCGGCCACCGCGACCGAGCCGGGCAGCACCCGTGTACGGGGCGAGGACAGTCTCGGTACGGGCCGGGGGAACGCCGGGCCGTCCATCATCGGGGCGCCGGCCGGTGCGCCGAGGCAGCGGACGGTGAGGTCCGCGGCGGAGTGCAGCTCCACCACCTCGCGCTCGCTCAGCCCCAACTGCTCGGCGACGACGGGAAGATCGGGCCCGAACTCGCCGCCGTAGACCACCGGGACGACGAAACGCCGGGCCGCGGGAGGCGTCACCGGACCCTTGCCGAGCCGGTCCGCCTCGTGCCGCAGCACGCGCCGTACCGTGTCGTGATCGGTGTCGGCACAGTCGAACTCGACGAGCAGCGAGTCGTAGGTGGGCACTATGCCGTGCACCCCGGCCAGCCGTACCGCGTCGAACGCGTCGGCGAGGGCGTGCACGGTCTGCCAGGCGCGCTCGGCGTCCATGCCGACGGCCTTTGCCACGACGGCCGAGTCGCCGCAGTCCACGATCACGACGCTGCCGCGCGCGGTGTCGGCGCTGTCCACGACGCCCGTGCCGCTGTCCATGTCAGGTGGCCTTTCCGTCGAGCACGTCGGCCAGGGCCGTGATCTCGACGTCGGCGGCGAGCAGGTCCTGGCGCACGCGGTGGGCCAGGGAGATCGCGCCCGGGGTGTCTCCGTGCAGCAGCACGGTGTCGCAGTCGACGGGGATGTCACGCGCGCCGACGCTGCGTATGACCCCCTCGGTCACCATGCGGATCGTCCGCTCGGCGATCTCCTTCTCCTCGTGGATGACCGCGCCGGGCTCGCTCCGCGGCACCAGCGTGCCGTCGTCGCGATAGGCCCGGTCGGCGATCCCGACGATGCCCACCCGCAGGCCGCGGGCGCGTGCGGCGTCGGCGAGCTCGCCGTCCTGGGCCAGGACGATCAGCGACGGGTCGAGGGAGGCGACCGCGTCCACGACGGCCGCCGCGTAGTCGGGCCGGGTCGCGACCAGGTTGCCCAGCCGGCCGTGCGGCGCCACATGCCGAAGCCCGGTGCCGTTCGACACGGCGAACGCCTGGAGCGCCCCGACCTGGTAGAGCACGTCGGTGCGGACCTCGTCCGGAGTCACCTCCATCGCGCGGCGGCCGAACCCGACGAGATCGGGAAAGCTGGGATGCGCGCCGACGGCCACGCCGCGCCGCACACAGTGGCGGACGGTGGCGTCCATGATCCGCGGATCGCCCGCGTGGAATCCACAGGCGATGTTCGCCGATGTCAGCACATCGAGGAGGGCCTCGTCATCGCCCATCGTGTAGGCGCCGAACCCCTCACCGAGGTCGGCCACGAGATCAACCCTGTGCGTCATGACATCCTCCGGACAGAAGAAGAGAGCGGCGGCGCATTGCCGATCCGGCGCTCTTCGGGCGGGGTCGGTACGCTGCCTGAAAAGAGGGATTAACGGGGCCGTTACATTCCCTGTGAGATATGCGAGTTGTTCGGTCGAGCGACCTGGAAATCGCGTTTCGGTGAACGTAGTCCGAACGCGAGGGGGCGGCAAATACATGTTGTGCGTGACGTAATCACCGTTGGATATGACGTGGAGCACACGCGCCAAGGGCCGTCAGGCGGCCCCGCGCCTACCATGAGGCTCCGCCCCCGCTGGAAGGCCGCACATGGACACCAGGCGTCTCTACTCGTTCGTAAAGATCGTGGATGCCGGGAGCATCACGCGCGCGGCGGACATCCTGCACATCGCGCAGCCCGCGCTCAGTCAGCAACTCTCGGCGCTGGAGGCCCAGTTCAAGCAGCAGCTGCTGATCCGCAGCAAACGAGGCGTGGCCCCGACCGAGGCGGGCCGCGCGCTGTACCGGCACGCGCAGCTCATCCTGCGCCAGATCGACCTCGCCCACGCGGCGGTCGACATCTCCGGACGGGCGCCCGCGGGCAGCGTCTCGGTGGGCCTCGCCCCCTACAGCATGGGCGCGGCCCTCGCGCTGCCCCTGCTCAGGAGCGTGCGCGAGCGCTACCCCGACATCCTGCTGCACATCAACGAGAACTTCGGCGGTGTCATCAGCGAGGCGATCATGACCGGCCGGATGGACATGGCGTTCATCTACGGGGCCGGGCCGCTGCGGGGCGTGCAGTTCGAGCCGCTGCGCACCGAGGACCTGTTCCTGATCGCCGCGCCGGGCGGGTCGGTGCCCTCCGGGGACGGCGACGTCTCCCTCGAGGAGCTGGCCGGCGTCCCGCTGCTGCTGCCCAGCCGCATCCACACCATCAGACAGGTCGTCGACGCCGCGTTCCAGCACGCCTCGCTCGAACCCAGAGTGGTCGGCGAGATCGAGTCGGTCCTGACCCTGATCAGCGCGGTGGGCGCCGACGTCGGGGCGACGGTCCTGCCCTGGTCCGCGGCGCGCGCGACCCTCGACGTACGGAATCTGGTGGTACGCCGGATCGTCAATCCGGCGATCACGGTGAAACTGTCGCTGTGCACCTCCGACCATCAGCCGCTTTCGGAACCCGCACATGCCGTGCACGACCTCTTCCATGAATTGATCACGGAATTCGGTGAGGACGCCGCCTTCGGGGACGCGGCGATGGAGCCTTCGGCATCGTCGGATTCTTCGAGGGTGTCAGATTAATGCATCCCGATTTTCTATGACGTCACGCAAAGTGGCTATTTGTTGCTCTGGAATGTGCTGACTAGCGTCTTCACGAATCGAATCAAGTCAAATCGACTTCACTGATTTCGTGAAACGCGGATCAAGCAGGGGAGAAACAGATGAAGCAGCGTGTGCTCACCACCCGGGCCGCCCTCCCCGGCGGGGGCATCGCCCGCCTGGCGTCCCACGCCGAGGTCGTGGCGTGGCCGGGGACGGGCAAGCCCGAACCGCGGGACCTGGCGGAACTGGCGAAGGGCGCGAGCGCCATCCTGGCCCTGGGCAACGACCGGGTGGACGCCGCCCTGCTGGACGCGGCCGGGCCCACGTTGAGGGTCGTCGCGCTGGCGAGCATGGGGTACGACGCGGTCGACCGGGAGGCGGCGGCCGAACGCGGCGTCGTGGTCACCCACACCCCCGGCGTGCTCGCCGAGACCACCGCCGACCTCACCTTCGCGCTCATCCTCATGGCCCGCAGGCGACTCGGCGCCGCCCGCGACTCCCTGGCCGCCGGTCAGTGGGGTCTGTTCCGGATGGACGACTACCTGGGCCTGGACGTGCAGGGCGCCACGCTCGGCCTGATCGGCTACGGCCAGATCGGACGAGCCGTGGCGCGCCGCTCCCAGGGCTTCGGGATGCGGGTCCTGCACCACGACCCGTACGCACCCGACGACGCCCTCTCCACATCGGTGGACCTGCCCACGCTGCTCGCCGAGGCCGACGTGGTCTCGCTGCACGTCCCGCTCACCCCGCAGACGCGTCACCTCATCGGCGCCGCCGAACTGGCGGCAATGAAGCCCACCGCCACCCTCGTCAGCACCTCGCGCGGTGGTGTCGTGGACGAGGACGCCCTGCTGCGGGCCCTGCGCGACGGGAGCATCCACTCGGCGGGCCTCGACGTCTTCGAGCGCGAACCCATGGGCCAGGAACTCTCCCCGCTGGTCGCCGAGCCCCACGCGGTCACGCTTCCGCACATCGGCTCCGCGACCGAGGCCACGCGGGCCGCGATGGTGGACCTCGCAGTGGACAACATCCAGGACGTACTCGCCGGAGACCCGGTACGCACACCGATCCCGGGCGGCGCGGCCACCCCGGGACAGGACAGGGCCCCGCGCCCGGTGGGTGGGCGCGGGGCCAGGTGACGCGGTGGGCCGGAGCCGCGGCCCGCAAGTGGGTCAGAGCGCGGCCGCTGCGCTGTGCAGGTTCTTGGCCGCCAGCGCGAGTCCCTCGGTCTGGGAGTAGGCCGCGTCCTCGTGCTCGATGTTCACGGCCATGTCCGGGTCGATCTCCGCGAGGGCACGCAGGAACTCGGTCCAGTAGGGGACGTCGTTCCCGATGCCGACGGCGACGAACTTCCACGCCGGGTTCTCGGGCCAGGCGTTGCACCAGAACCCGTAGCCGGTGGGCACCTTGTCGGCCGCGTCGGCGGGCACGCGGGTGAACGACGTGTCCAGTGTTGCTGCCGGGGGCAGGACCGCTCCCGCCCGGCAGCAGGACCCGCCCCACTGCGCAGCCGATCATCGTGCGCCGAAAACCCGTCGCGAGACGTGCGGCGGGTTGTTAGCGTGAACGCATGAGTTACGTCCTCTACATCTGACCGGGCCCCAGGCTCCGCCCCTCACACCGCAGTTGAGGTGCCGGGAGCCGTGATGCCGCCCACGGCCCGCCCTGTTCCGGGCCTGGCCGTCCGTCAGAGCGAAGGCGCGCTTCCACCCCGACGACACAGGGGTGACGTGTGCCTCCTTCCGGAGGAAGAACAACGTGACCACTCTCAACCTGCCTGCCCGCGATCGGGCCCAGCTGACCTGCACGGGCGTCCGCGTCGACCGCGGTGGCCGCACCGTCCTGCACCAGGTCGACATGAAGGTCGCGCCGGGTTCGCGCTGGGGCGTCGTCGGCGAGAACGGACGCGGCAAGTCGACCCTGCTGCACGTACTCGCGGGCACCTTGACGCCCGACGAGGGGACCGTGCACCGCGTCGGCACGCTGGCCCTGGCCGAGCAGGAGATGCCGGCCGAGGACGAGCGGACGGTCGGCGACATCGTCGACGAGCACCTCGCCGACGCCCGCGCCGCCCTCCGACGGCTGGACGCCGCAGCGACGGGCCTCGCCGAAGCGCGGCCCGGTGCCGATCAGGACTACGCCGGCGCCCTGGAAGCGGCGCAGGCGCTGGACGCCTGGGACGCCGACCGCAGGGTCGACGTCGCCCTCGCTGGGCTCGGCGCCGTCAGCGACCGTACCCGTCACCTCGCCACCCTCTCCGTCGGACAGCGCTACCGGATCCGGCTGGCCTGTCTGCTGGGCGCCGAGTACGACCTCCTGCTCCTTGACGAGCCGACCAACCACCTCGACCTGGCAGGGCTGGATTACCTCACCGCCAGACTGCGCGCCCACTCCGGCGGTGTCATCGTGGTCAGCCATGACCGGGCGCTCCTGTCGGACGTGGCCACCACGATCCTCGACCTCGATCCCACCCGCGACGGCAGCCCGCGCGTCTACGGCGGCGGGTACGCCTGCTACCGCGAAGGCCGCGAGGCCGAACTGGCCCGGTGGGAGGCGGAGTACGAGCTGCAGCAGGCCGAACACACCCGCCTCGAGCAGGCCCTGTCCGAATCGCAGAACCGCCTGAGCACCGGCTGGCGCCCGGACAAGGGTACCGACAAGCACCAGCGAGCCACCCGCGCCGGTGCGCTGGTCCGGTCGGTCCACCGACGCCAGGAGGACCTGGAGCAGCACAAGGTCACCGCGCCCGTCCCGCCCCAGCGTTTCCGTCTGCCCGACCTGCCTGCACGGCCCGGCGTCAGTCTGCTGCGCGCGGAGGAGGTGACCGTCGACGGGCGGCTGCACCGGCCGACCGGCCTGTCGCTGACATCCGGCGACCGGCTGGTGGTCACCGGACCGAACGGGGCGGGCAAGTCCACACTTCTGTCCGTCCTGGCCGGTCAACTCGCCCCCACCACAGGCCGGATGCACCGCTCGCGCAAGCTGCGCCTGCACCTGCTCGGACAGGAGGCGCCGCGAGCCACGTACCGGCGGGCTCATGACCTGTACCGCCGACACACCGCACGACTGGTCAGCGCCGGTGTCCTGAAGGAGAGCGAGGTGACAGGACTCGGCGCGCTGGGCCTGCTCACCTCACGCGACGCCAACAAGGCCGTCGCCGAGCTGTCCATGGGACAGCAGCGCCGACTCGACCTCGCCCTGGCCCTCGCGGCCCGCCCGCACGTCCTGCTGCTGGACGAGCCCACCAACCACCTGTCCATCGCCCTGGTCGACGAACTCACCGAGGCTCTCCACACCACCGAAGCGGCCATCGTGCTGGCCACCCACGACCGCCAGATGCAACGCGACATCCACACCTGGCCGCACCTGTCGCTGCAGCTCCCCGTCGAGGCTGTTCGCGTGCAGAAGACGCCGATGGAAGAGGCGGACGCCACGGCCCAGCTGTCCTGACCCGGACAACGGCACGGCGCAGACCGGACCTCGCGACCGGTCTGCGCCGACTTCCCCGGTGGCACGTCGGTGGTACGTCAGACGCGGTCGGCCGCGATCAGCAGGTACTGGAAGCTGCCGTTCTTGTACGCGGTGAGGAACGTGTCCTCGATGCCCGTGACCAGATGGTCGGCCTGCTTGCGGAGTTCCCAGTAGGGGAGGGCGTCGGCGGTCAGGTCCTGTACGTGGACTGGCACCAGCCGGTTCCGGGCCATCGCGCGGAAGTACTCCGACCCGGGTCCCGCTCAGATCAGTCGGGGATCGACGTGGATCTTGGGACCGGGCCCGGCGTGGGCCGGGCGGATCCCGGCCAGGACGTCACCGACCTGATCCAGGCCGACGGTCGCGGCGACGAGGGGGCCGGGGTCGACGGAGCCGTCGGCGTAGGCGCGGATCGTGGCGTCGAGGCCGGGGGAGGCGGACAGGATGCCGACCGCCGTGATGTCCTTGAGCGCGAGGGCGCGGGTGTCGATCCGGCTCGGCTCACCGGCCAGTCCCACGTACACGACGCGGCTGGCCGGCTCGACCAACTCCAGGGCCAGGCCGGGCAGATGGACGGCGTTGGAGGCGTCGATCACTGCGTCGAACGGCAGGTCCGGGACGGAGTCCTCCGTCCATACGTGTGCGAAGCCCAGCGTGCGGGCGAAGGCGAGCGACTCTTCGGTGCGGCCCATCAGATGCACCTCCGCACCGGCGGCGCGGGCGAACATCGCGACCAACAGCCCTATGGTCCCCGGACCCAGCACCAACGCCCGGTCACCGGACCGCAGTTCGGCGGCCTGTGCGGCGCGCAGGGCGTTGCCGCCCGGCTCCACCAGAGCGCCGAGTACGGGACCGACGGAGTCGGGCAGAGCGTGCAACGAGGAGGCCGGTACCGCGAGTTGCTCCGCCAGAGCGCCCGGCCGCTGCCCGCGTATGCCGACCTCCTGCCGCTTCTCGCACACATGCTGGTGACCCCGGCGGCAACGACGGCAGAGGCCGCAGCCGAGCATGGTGTCGCCCATGACCCGCCTGCCGATCCAGGCGGGATCGACGCCGTCGCCGACCGCCGCCACGCGACCGGCCCACTCGTGGCCGATCCGCGTCGGGTAGCTGGAGTGGCCCTGGTGGAGGTAGGCCATCGCTCCGGTGAAGAACTCGACATCGGTGCCGCACACGCCGACCCGCTCGACGTCGACGACCACCTCGCCGGGAACGGCCACCGGCACCGGAACCTCCTGGACCGCGTACTTCCCGGGGCCGGTCAGTACGAAGGCACGCATCAGGCGGGAGCTCACCGCGGCCCGAGCACGTGCTGGCGCTGGGTGCCGAGGTCCTTGATGCCCAGCTCCATGACATCACCGGGCTGCAGCCACACCGGCGGGGTGAAACCCATACCGACGCCGGGCGGGGTGCCCGTGTTGATGAGGTCACCGGGTTCCAGGACGAGGAACTGACTCAGGTAGTGCACGATGAAGTACGGGTCGAAGACCATCGTCTTGGTGCTGCCGCTCTGTCGGCGCACCCCGTTGACGTCCAGCCACATGTCCAGGGCCAGTACGTCGCCGACCTCGTCCGGGGTG
Source organism: Streptomyces sp. ActVer (assembly GCF_027270795.1). Classification (NCBI taxonomy): domain Bacteria; kingdom Bacillati; phylum Actinomycetota; class Actinomycetes; order Kitasatosporales; family Streptomycetaceae; genus Streptomyces; species Streptomyces sp. ActVer. The sequence goes on along the minus strand of NZ_JAPWHT010000028.1, from coordinate 13,471 downwards.
GCCAGCCAGGGACCGGCGGGGTTGAACGTCTCGGCGGACTTGCCCTTGGTCCACTGCCCTCCGCGTTCCAACTGGAAGGCCCGCTCGCTGACGTCGTTGACGACCACGTAACCGGCGATGGCGTCGCGTGCCTCGTCCACCGAGTCCAGATAGCTGGTGCGGCGGCCGATCACTATGCCGAGCTCCACCTCCCAGTCGGTCTTGGTGGAGCCTCGCGGGATGCGTACGTCGTCGTTCGGGCCGACGAGGGTGTTGGGCGACTTGGTGAACAGGATCGGCTCGTCGGGAACGGGCATGCCGGTCTCGGCCGCGTGGTCACGGTAGTTGAGGCCGATGCACAGGATCTGGTGCGGGCGCGCGATCGGGGCGCCGACGCGTTCCCCGGCGAACCGCGACACCTGACCCGCGGCCGTCCGCTCGGCCACGACGGGGCGTATGCGGTCGAGGCCGCCCGAGCCGAAGAACGCCTCGTCGAAGTCCGTGACGACATCGGAGAGATCGACGTACGTCTCGTCGTCGATACGGGCGACGGGCTTCTCGGCGCCGACGGCGCCGATACGCATGAGGTGCACGAGGTCAGTCTCCAATGGTGGGACGGCGAGGCAGGGGAGGGAGAGATGAGGGATCAGTGGGTTCGGCCTGGACAGTCGACCCCGGGACTGGGTCGGTCACCGGTGCGGCTCTCCCAGAGGCCCGAGTACGGCACGGATCTCGTCGAGGGTGCCGACCAGGGTCTCCAGGGGAGTCCGGTACGCCAGCGCGCTGATGCTCAGAGCGCCGGAGGGGGTCGTCGGCGAGGTCGCGTACACGGGCAGGGAGAGGCAGTTGACACCGGTCTCGTTCTCCTGGTCGTCGAGGCCGTAGCCGCGCTCGCGCGTGATCCGCAGTTCGCCGTGCAGGGCGGCGGCCGTGCACAGGGTCCGCGGAGTGCGGCGCACCAGGGGCGTCGAGCCGATCCATGCCTCGACGTCGTCGAGAGTGTCCAACTGCTGGGCGAGCAGCAGCTTTCCGACGCCGGTGGTGTGCGCTGGATTGCGGCCCCCCACTGTCGAGGTCAGCCGGACGGCTCCGGTGGGCGGGTCGACCTTGGCGCGGTAGACGACCTCGCGGCCGTCCAGGACCGCGTAGTGCGAGGTCTCGCCGAAACGGTTGGCCAGCGCTTCGAGTGCGGGACGGATACGTACGTGCTCGGGGCGGGCCTCGTGGTGGGCGAAGGCCATCCGCAGGAACTCGTCGCCGAGCACATAGCGGCCGCGGACGTCCTGGTCGGCCAGACCGGCCCGGCGCAGCGCACCGAGCGCCCGGTGCACGGTCGGCTTGGGGCTGCCTATCACCCGCGTCAGCTCCTCAAGACCCACCCCGTCGGGATACCGGGCGAGCTCCTTGAGGACGGCGAGCACCCGGTCCGATCCCACAAGTCGGCTGCTGTCGGCGCCTGTTGAGCCGTCCACGCCGAGGTCTGTCGATCCTTCGTACGTCTGCGTATGCTTCATGGCGTTCCAAAGATTAGACCCCTGTGTCGATTATTGGAAGGAGCTCAATGGTGACGCTCCGCAGCGCCGAGTGGTACGCGGGCCAGGACCGCAACGCCTACATCCACCGGGCGTGGATGCGCCGTGGTGTGCCCGGTGACGCCTTCGACGGCCGTCCGCAGATCGCCATTGCCAACACCGCCTCGGACCTGACTCCCTGCAACGCGCATCTGAACGAGGTGGCGGCCTCGGTCCGCAACGGCGTCTACGAGGCCGGTGGCATCCCGCTGGACCTGCCCGTGGTGTCGCTGGGCGAGACACAGGTGCGGCCCACGGCGATGCTCTGGCGCAACATGGCGGCGATGGCCACGGAGGAGATGCTGCGGGCCAACCCCATCGACGGTGTCGTCCTGTTGGGAGGCTGCGACAAGACGATCCCGTCGCTGCTGATGGCCGCCGCCTCGGTGGACCTGCCCGCCGTCGTCGTGCCCGGCGGCCCGATGCTCACCGGCACGTTCCGCGGTACGCCGCTGGGGTGCGGCACCGACGTGTGGCGGCTGTCGGAGGAGGTGCGGGCCGGCACGCTCTCGCAGGACCAGTTCGTCCGTTCCGAGTCGGCGATGATCCGCAGCCGGGGGCACTGCAACACCATGGGAACCGCCTCCACGATGGCTTTGGTGGCGGAGGCCCTCGGCACGGTCGTGCCCGGAGTGGCCGGTACCCCCGCCCCCGACAGCCGACTGCTGGAGGCCGCGCACGGCACCGGGCGCCTCGCGGTGGACATGGTCGCCGTCGACCGGCGGCCGGGCACCTTCCTGACCAAGGCGTCCTTCCACAACGCGATCGTCGCGCTGGCCGCGATCGGCGGCTCGACCAACGCGGTCGTCCATCTCCTGGCGATCGCGGGGCGGTTGGGGATCGACCTGTCGCTCGACGACTTCGACCGCATCGGCTCCCGGGTGCCGGTCCTGGTCGACCTCCAGCCGGCCGGACGCTTCCTCATGGAGGACTTCCACCGCGCCGGAGGGCTGTCCGCCGTCCTGCGCGAGGTGCGCGACCTGCTCGACCCGGACGCCCTCACGGTCACCGGCGAACCGCTCGTGAACCATCTCGACGACGCGCCGATCTGGGACGGCGAGGTCATCCGCACCCGCGCCGAGCCGCTGGTCGCCGAGGGCGGCATCGCGGTGCTCCGCGGCAACCTCGCCCCGGACGGCGCGCTCATCAAACCCGCCGCGGCCTCCGCCCACCTGCTGCGCCATCGCGGCCGGGCGGTCGTCTTCGACTCGATCGAGGACTTCCACGCCCGCATCGACGACCCGGATCTCGATGTCGACGCCGACTCGGTCCTCGTGCTGCGCGGCTGCGGCCCCAAGGGCTACCCGGGCATGCCCGAGGTGGCGAACATGCCGCTCCCCAAGAAGCTCCTGGAACAGGGAGTCCGCGACATGGTCCGCGTCTGCGACGGCCGTATGAGCGGCACGGCGTACGGCACCGTCGTCCTGCACGTGGCCCCGGAGGCCGCGGCCGGCGGCCCGCTCGCCCTCGCTCGTACGGGGGACCACATCAGCCTCGACGTCCCGGCCCGCCGCATCGACCTCGACGTATCGGCCGACGAACTGGCCCGCAGGACCCCCACGAAGGCCACCGTCACGGGTTTCGCGAGCCCCCGGCGCGGCTGGGAGCGCCTCTACGTCGACCACGTCCTCCAAGCCGACACGGGCGCCGACCTGGACTTCCTCGTCGGCTCCAGCGGCTCGGAGGTGAGCCGCGAATCGCACTGACTCACGCCCGCCGCACCGGACGACCTCCTGGGCACCGTGAACACCATGCGGATGTTCGTCCCCGGCATGCGCGACCGTGGCTGGGGCCGTGTGGTCAACTTCGCCAGCATGGCAGGCAAGGACGGCAACGCCGACCTGTCGGTCTACTCCGCGTCCAAGGCGGCCGTGATCGCGTTGACCAAGTCAGCAGGCAAGGAACTGGCCACCAGCGGCGTCCTGGTCAACGTCGTAGCTCCCGCCGTCATAGCGACACGCATGAACGACAGCACGGCTCCCGACGTGCTCGCCCGCATCGCCGGCCTGATCCCGATGCGGCGGATCGGCCGCCCCGAGGAGGTGGCCGAACTCGTCGCGTTCCTGTCCTCCGACCGGGTCAGTTTCTCCACCGGAGCCGTCTACGACATCAGCGGCGGAAGGGCGACCTACTGACTGCCGGGACCCTCCGGGCCCTCATGAAGACCGCTGGTCGGCCAGGGCCTCGAAGTAGGCCTGCTGCGAGGGGTAGTAGTCGTCGAAGCTCGGCATCGGAGTGCTGTCGCGTGAGGCGACAAGCATGTCGAGGTAGTACTCCCAGCCCGGTCCGATCTCGCCGATTCCCTTCGTGGTCGTGAGGTGATGGACGAACTGCAGCTCCGTCGTCCCGGCCGACTCGGACAGCCGCAGTTCCATGCGCCAGTCGCCCGCTTCGTCGGACGTGGAGACGGCGAGATGCCGCGGGGGCTCGCACGCGTCGACGCGCACCTCGGTCCACGCCTCGCCTTCCTCGAACGCCATCCGGACGCGGATGGTACGACCCGGCGCCGCGTCCCCTTCCCAGGGACCGAACCACCGTGCCGTGCGCTCCGATTCGGTGACGCTCGCCCAGACGTCATCGATGGGCGCCCGGAACGTACGGGTCAGGATCAGGTCGTTGCCGTCGGCGGTGGGCACGAGCCGGGCACTGGGCAGTGGTTTCATGCGGTGTCCTCCGTACGTTCTCCATGTGGTGCCGTGCGACGCATGGACCTCTCACGGCGGGTGCGACGAACCTCTGTCTCAAGGGCGTCCAGGCGCTGATCCCAGCCGCCCGGCGCGCGGATCACGGCGACCCACTCGGCGACCTCCGCCAACGGCGCCGCATCGAGCCTGTACATCCGCTGCCGCCCCACGAGCTCGTCGCGGACCAGCCCGCACTCCCGCAGCACCCGCAGATGACGACTGATCGCCGGCCGACTGATGGTGAAGCAACGCGCGATCTCCCCCACCGTGAGCGTGGCCCCACGCAGCATGAGAAGGATTTCCCTGCGCACGGGATCCGCTATCGCGTGGGCCACTTCGTCCATGACGGAAAGCGTAACCCCTCAGTTACGGGTTTGCTTCCAGTGGGCGTGCCTCGGACGACCGCTTCGAGGATCTGCCCCCGCGTCCGAGGTCCATCTCCCGCCATTCCGGCCGCAACCCGGTCAGGTTCGTGGCGAGGAAATACGTGACCCCGCAGGTGACCAGCACCGGCACGAGCCCGACGGCGGCCACCGCGGCCCCGGCGATCAGCCCGCCGAGGGGGATACCGGACCAGGCCAGCGAATCACCGAGCGCGTTGACCCGGCCCAGTAGGGGGCGGGGCACCCGCTCGAAGAGGACGGCCCCGATGATCGGGTTGAGGAAGCCCGCGCCGAGCCCGCTGACGGCGAACACGGTCAGTACAAGGCCCATCGGCGCATCGGCGGCGAGGACCAGGAAGCGCGGCGCCCCGGCGACCAGGAACCCGGTGAAGAACACCGCCCGGCGCCGCAGCCGGTGTGCGACCGCTGTGGCCAGCAGGCTCCCGCCGATCGCCGCGGCTCCAGCCATGCCGCTCATCAGGCCGATCGCTGTCGGCCCGTTGCCGGATTCCTTGGCCCACACAGGGATGAGTACCGCGCTGAAGGCCGCATCCAGCAGGTTGGTGATCCCGACCATGACGATGAGGGTGAGGAGCAGCGGATCGCCGCGCAGGAAGGCGAAGCCTTCGCCGAACCGTCGCCAGTAGCCCGGCTCCGGCTCCCCGCCAGGCGACGGGGGCGCCGCGGTTGCGCGTCCCACGTCCCGGGGCAGTGCCACCGCGACGATCACCGACCCGGCGGTGAAACAGGCCGCGTTGACCACAAGACCCGTCAAAGGACCGAGCAGCGCCACCAGGGAGCCCGCGGCCGCGGGGCCGACCGTGGAAGCGAGCCGCTCGATCACGCCGGACAGGCCCGCGGCCCGCTCCAGCGGCACCCGGCTGCGGTCGGCCGCCTCCGGCACCATGACTTCCTTGGCGAGGTCGCCCGGACCGCGGGCCGCGCCGATCAACGCGACCAGGGCCAGCAGCAGGGGAAAGGAGAGCAGGCCCAGGCTGTGGAGCAGGGGAACGACGGCGGCGGCCGTCGCGCTGGCCAGGTCGGTGACCCAGGAGACGACGCGTGGGCCCACCCGGTCCACCAGCGGTCCGGTGAGCGCCTTGACCACCACGTACGGGGCCATCTCGCAGAAGGCGACCAGCCCGGTCTGGGTCGCGCTGCCGGTCGTGACGAGTACGAACCAGGGCAGCGCGATGCCGGAGATCCGAGTGCCCGTCAGCGACACGGCCATCGCCGCGAGCACCCCGCCCAGCGCACGCAGGGTGCGCGCGTCGGCTAAGTCGTCCGTACCGGAGGCCTTCTTCGTCATGGCCTCTCCGTGCCCGCGCCTGCGTCGGCGTCTGCGCCTGAGTCCGCGCCAGCGTTCGTGCCCGTCGAGGTGGCGGGCGCGTCGGGTTCGGGCAGGAGGTGGGTGATCACGGAGAACCGCTCGGCGCCCTCCGGGGCCTGCCCCGCCGCCCCCGGTGTGTCCTGCCGGTAGCGGGAGATGACGGCCCGCAACTCCTCGTAGAGCGCGGAGGCCTCCTCGGGGGTGATCCGCAGGGGCCAGTCGCTCATGTCGAAGGTGTCCCGCCAGACACGAGGCATGGTCTGAAGCTCGTTGAGCGCCTGCTGGGTGCGTGAGGTGTAGGTGGCGGCGACGGACTGCAGGTAGGCCAGTGCGGCCTCGGGTTCCCGCTCGACCAGCTCGTGATCGTTGAACCACGTCCGCTGGTGCACCGAACGCCACCAGCGCTCCCGCGCGTTGCCGCGTTCCGTGTCCTCCTCGACGAGACCGGCCGCACCGAGCTGGCGCAGGTGATAGCTGGCCGTGCCGGAATTGACGCCCAGCCGCTCCGCAAGCCGGGTGGCCGTCGACGGGCCGTGCTTCCGCAGCAGGCCCACCAACTGCACCCGCACCGGGTGAGCGAGGGCACGCAGCCCCTTGGCATCCAGAACGACCGAGTCCGGATGGGGAGTCAAGTCCTGTTGCTGCTCGCTCGGTTCAGTCATACCGCGTGACTCTAGACCGCAAAGGGTTCTTCGCAAAGACCTCTTTGCGAAGAACCCTTTGTGGTCCATGCCGTCCTCGCGGCACCACCGCTTCTTGGCATCATGAACGCAGTGAATGCGACCGGCGCTTCAGACGATCGTGACCAGTTTCTTCGTGCACGGCTGGCGAGTCTGCTGGAGGGTGTTCGTCCCTGGGACGAGCAGGAGCGTGCCCATCTCGCCGAGGCGGTGGAGTGGGTTGCCGGCGGAGCTCCGCTCCATCGGGTACGGAAACCCGATGTGCCGCCGGTCCATCTCGTCAGCTACTTCGTGGTCCTGGACGAGAAGCGCGGCGAACTCCTGCTGGTCGCCCACCGGAAGGCCGGTCTGTGGCTTCCCAGTGGTGGTCATGTCGAGCCGATGGAGGACCCGTGGGACACGGTGGTGCGTGAGTGCCGCGAGGAACTGTTCATCGACGCCGTTCCGTCGATGGTCGCCGGCAGGCAGCCGTTCTTTCTGACCATCACGCAGACGCGCGGGCAGGGACGGCACACTGACGTGTCGCTCTGGTACGTCCTGCGGGCGGATGCCGGCAGCGTCGTCATCTTCGACGAGGACGAGTTCTCGGCGATCAAGTGGCTGTCCCTGTCACAGGTCCTCGCCGAGCCCGGGGACACTCTCGACCCGCACATGCACAGGTTCACCCGCAAGCTCATGGCTGCGCAGCCAGGGTGAGCGGAGTGGCAGAACGCCTCCTGCTCAGTCGATGATCGCGGTGGCCTCGACCTCGACCAGGAGGTCGGGGGCGGCCAGGGCGGCGACGCCCACCCCGGTGAGCGGTGCGGCCGGGGTGACCCCAAGCTTCGCGGCGGCGCGTGCGACCCCCTCCGCGAACAGGGGCATCTTGTCGGGGGTCCAGTCGACGAGGTAGACGGTCAGTTTCACCACGTTGTCGAACGAGGCGCCGACCTCGGCCAGGGCTGTGCCGACGTTGAGGTAGGACTGTTCGACCTGTGCGGCGAAGTCACCTTCGCCGACCGTGACACCGTCGGCGTCCCAGGCGACCTGCCCGGCGAGGTGGATCAGCTTCGACCCTGTGGCGACCGACACCTGCCGGTAGAGGTCGACCTTCGTCAGTCCTTCGGGGTTCACCAGAGTGATGGCCATGCTGACTCCTTGTTGTGGAGCCCGAGGGCTCGCTTTCCATCGAACCACGATGTTCGTGGTCTCTTGTGGTTACTGGGGAACCGTAGGAGAGTGGGCGCTGACATGGAAGAACGCACTTTTCAGTGACTGGGGAACCTGATGGTGACCAAGCAGTTCAGCGACTCGCCCGACGAAGCGGACTTGACGCGCGCGGACTCTCTGGCGCGGGAGATCTTCTCGGACGTCGCCAACAAGTGGGCGCTCCTGATCATCGAGTCCCTCGGTGAGCGCACCCTGCGGTTCAGCGAACTGAGGGACGAGGTCGAGGGCATCAGCCACAAGATGCTCACGCAGAACCTGCGCATGCTGGAGCGCAACGGCCTGGTCGACCGGAAGGTGCACCCCACTGTGCCGCCCCGGGTCGAGTACACCCTCACCGAGCCGGGCCAGGGCCTACGGGCGACGGTGGACGGTATGTGTGACTGGACCCACCGGTACTTCGGCCACATCGAGGCCTCTCGCCGCAGCTTCGACGGCTGAAGAGGCACTTGCACGCGAGGCCGTGGGGTCATGGTCCCGGTTTTGGGCCTGGTCCCCGTCCTGGGCTTGGGCTTGGGCTTGGGCCTGGCCTGGGCTTGGGGCCGGTCCAGGTTCTGTAATGGTTGTCATGCCTCGCGGTGTTACATCAGCCTGTCGGTATGCGCCGTACGACTCCCAGTGCCCAGGCCACTGACTTCCCTGCCGGCGTCGCCACTCCGGACGGGGCGTCGGCGTGATCGCACTGACCATCAAGGCGCTCGTTCCGGTCGTCCTGCTCATCGCGCTGGGCTACGCGCTCAAGCGAACGATGATCACAGCCGAGAGCTTCTGGTCGGAAGCCGAGCGGCTGAGCTATCGGGTTCTGCTGCCCGCGCTGTTCCTGCACAGTCTGGCGACCGCCGACACCGACGATCTGCCGGTACGTGCCCTGGCGGGCGTTCTGATCGCCTCCACGGTGGCCGTGGCCGTACTGGTCGTTGCGTGCAGGCCCATGCTGCGGCTGAAGGACGATGCCTTCACCTCGGTCTTCCAGGGCAGCATCCGGTTCAACAACTACATCGGCGTGACGATCGCGGGCGGCCTGTACGGCACCAAGGGCATCGCCATCGCCGCGGTCTGCAACGCGGCGATCGTGCCCACGGTCAACGTGCTGTGCGTGCTGGTCTTCGCACGGTTCGGCAGCGCCCGTCCGAGCTTCTCGGGCGTCGTCATGCAGTTGGTGACCAACCCGCTCATCCTCGCCTGCGCGGGAGGCATCCTCCTTCAGGTCCTCGACCTGAGCCTGCCGCCGGGCATCGCACCGGCGATCCAGGCACTGGGCACCGCCTCGATGCCGCTGGGTCTGCTCTGCATCGGTGCCGCCCTGCGCTTCGGCGCCGCACGGTCGTGGACGGCGCCGATTCTCGCGTCCTCGTCGGCCAAGTTCGCGCTCATGCCGGCCGCGACCTTCCTGGCGGCTCAACTGGTCGGCCTGGGCTCCCACGCGCTGATCATCGCCGTACTCTTCCAGGCCCTGCCCACGGCATCGTCGTCGTACATCATGGCCAGGCAACTGGGCGGCGACGCACCGCTGATGGCCGGGATCACCGCGACGCAGACGCTCCTGGGCATCGCCGCCGTCCCGCTCGTCGTGGCCCTGGTCCCGGCGTAGGGCCGCCCCGGCGGTTGGGCAGAGGCAGAGAGCCTGCTGCCGAACGACGCGCCCGTCCTCCGGGGAAGGCGGTCCGTGCTCGCCGGCCGGGCTAGCCCTGGGCTAGCCCTGCTTCGTACGATGGCGCCGCACCGCGTCCGTGTTGGCGCAGCGCGAGCGACAGTAGGCACGGCGGCCGTTGCGGCTGGTGTCCACGAAGACGGTCCGGCAGGAGTCGAGCGCACATGCGCCCAGCCGGGCCCCCTCGGCCTCCATGGTGAAGATGGCCAGGCCTCCCGCGGTCACGGCCTTCACGCGGCTCTGGAGGTCCTGGCCGTCCGGAGCGAAGTGCAGATGCGGCCGCAAGTCGTTGTGCGTGGTCAGGTACACGCTTCCGGCTCCGTCCGCGAGCAGCGCGTTGATGGTCTGGCACAGCCCGGGCTGCGAGGACGTCTCGAAGACCGGCCTCAACCGCCGCGACCACGCCCGGATCTCCTCACCGGCGGCAGCAGTCACCCGCGGACGACGGATCTGATGCTCCCGCAGCGCCCGCTCCAGCGCCTCGGGCGTCCACGAGCCGCTCGATTCGAGATTCACCAGGGCCACGGCCAGATGGACCCCGACCATGTTGTCATGCTCAAACTGCACTCAACCATTACAGCACAGGCTCTGCGGCGGGGTCGTGAGCGACGGCGTTCAAATTCGTCAACTGCCTTTCCTGTCAGGCAATTTGGCGGTCCGGCATTGGCGCCGGCGGCCGGTGTCCCTACCCTCGAAAATACCTATGGGGGTATAGCGTGAAGATCGTGAGGAGTCCTTCGTGCCGTCCACGTCCTCCGCCCGCCGTTCCGCTCGGAGGCGCCACCGGGTGCTGATCGTCGGAGGCGGCACCGCCGGTATCACCGTCGCTGCACGCTTGCGCCGGGCCGGTGTCACCGACGTCGCGGTGCTCGAACCTGCGAGCACCCACTGGTACCAGCCGCTGTGGACCCTGGTCGGCGGCGGCCAGGCCCGGCTGGACATCACCCGGCGCCTCGAGGCTTCCGTGATGCCGAGGCGGGTGTGCTGGATCCGCGAGGCCGCCGCATCCGTCGACCCCGAGGCGCGGACGGTCACCACCACCGAGCACCGCACCATCGGGTACGACCACCTGATGATGGCTCCAGGTCCCCAGCTGGACTGGGGCGCGGTCCCCGGCCTGGACACCGCTGTCGGACACGGGGCTGTCTCCAGCAACTACTCCTTCGAGCATGCTCCGTACACCTGGGAACTGATTCGTGGCCTGCGCTCGGGCACCGCGGTCTTCACCCAGCCGACCGGCCCGGTCACGTGCGGCGGCGCCCCGCAGAAGATCGCCTACCTGGCCGCCGGCCACTGGCGCAGGCAAGGAGTTCTGGACCGCATCCGAGTGGTCCTGGTCCTGCCCGCGGACTCCATGTTCGCCGTACCGGTCTGGCGCCGGGCCCTGGAACGGGTCGCCGAGCGCTACGGCATCGAGGTGCGACTGAACTCGGAGATGACCGCTGTCGACGGCGCTGCCCGCCGGCTGACCGTGACCGATCACTCCTCGGGCGACGAGGAGACCCTCGGCTTCGATCTGCTCCACGCCGTTCCGCCGCAGAGTGCCCCCGACTGGGTCAAGCACAGCCCGCTCGCCGATCCCGCCAGTCCGTACGGCTATGTGGAGGTCGACAAGCACACCCTCCAACACCCGCGCCACCGCAATGTGTTCGCCCTTGGCGACGTCGCGAACCTGCCCACCTCCAAGACCGGCGCCGCCGTCCGCAAGCAGGCCCCCGTCGTGGTCGCCAACCTGCTGGCCCAGGCCGAACCCAAGGGTGAGCGCCCTGAACCGCGCCGCTACGACGGCTACACCTCCTGCCCGTTGGTCACGGCCCGCGACAGGATGCTGCTCGCAGAATTCGACTACGACCTGCGCCCCGCCCCCAGCATCCCCTTGGTCGACACCACCAAGGAACGCCGGGACATGTGGCTGCTCAAGCGCTACGGTCTGCCCGCCCTGTACTGGCACGGCATGCTCAAAGGCCTTGCCCGGAAGGTCGGGTGATCCGCGTCCCGCCCAGGCCTGCCCAACCCGGCCCCGCCCAACCGCTCCACGAAAGCCGCGGCTCGAACCTGTGGGATACGTGAACTGGTGTACGCACCAGGCCAGTTGGGACGTACGTTGTCCGGTGAACCATCCACGCCTCGGCCGAGAGACGGGCTGCACTCATGACCGATCACGCGACGACGCCCGGACCCGAGTCGCATCAGAAGATCGACACTTCGGTGCCGCACTCTGCGCGGATCTGGAACTACTGGCTGGGCGGCAAGGACAACTACCCCGTGGACCAGGAGGCCGGCGACGCGTACACCGCCGTCTTCCCCGGCATCGTGACCATCGCCCGCAGCAGCCGCGCCTTCCTGCGCCGCAACATCACGTACCTGGTCGCCGAGGCGGGCATCCGGCAGTTCCTGGACGTCGGAACCGGTCTGCCGACCGCTGACAACACCCACGAGGTCGCCCAGCGCATCGCGCCGGAGTCCAGGATCGTCCACGTCGACAACGACCCGCTGGTGGTGGCCCACGCCCGCGACCTGCTCCACTCCACCCCGGTGGGAGCGACCGCGTTCGTCGCCGCCGACGTGCTGGACCCGGAGCGCATCCTGGCGGCCGCAGCCGAGACGCTGGACCTCACCCGCCCCACCGCCCTCGTCCTGAGCAACATCCTGGGCCATGTCGCCGACCACGACCAGGCGCGCTCCATCGTCGCCCGCCTGATGGACGCGCTGCCGTCCGGGAGCCACCTCTCCATCAACGACGGTTCGCGGGGCATCGATCCGGTCTTCGAGCAGGCCCAGGACGCCTACAACGAAAGCGGCGCCGTCCCGTACAACCTGCGCACCGTCGACGAGATCACGGCGTACTTCGACGGCCTGGAACTCATCGAGCCGGGGGTCGTCTCGGTCCCCCTCTGGCGCCCGGAATCCACCTTTGCCACCCCCGAACCAGTCGGCGAGCACGGCGGCCTCGCCCGTAAGCCGTGACCGTCGGCTGTACGGGCGTGCCTCAGGGCCCGAAGTGCTCCACGCGCGCCTGCGCGGGTGGGTAGGGGGAGGACGAGGTCGTGCCGACGGACCAGTACTCTCCGGTTCCGGGTATCCGGGCAAGTGCGTTGAGGACGACCGGTGTTGACGCGAGCGGGCCGCGTTCGCTCACCCAGGCCGTGCCGTCCCGGCGCAGATGGTGCGCCCGTGTCTGGTCCCAGAAGTCCCAGCCGGCGATACGGTCCGGCCGCCCCTGGTCGTCGTCGGTGATGCCGCTGAGCAGGCCGACGGTGAACGGCGGGGTGACATGGCTCCAAGTGGTGCCGTCCCAGTGCCGCAGGACGCAGCTCGGGGGCTTTCCGGGCGGCCCGCCGACCCCGTAGTCGTAGGCGGTGAGCCAGACGTCGTTGTCGGCGCAGGGGAGAAGCCCGGTGACGCCGAAGCGGAACCCTGTGGGCGGCGGCAGTTCGGTCCAGGCTCCGTCCCAGCGAGCGACGACACCGGTTCCGTACACCCATATCTCGCCACCCGGTGTGCGGTGGACGCCCGACGGCGCCTCGGTCGCCGTGCTCGGCAGTGTCGCGCACCAGCGCCATCGCTGCTTGTTCCAGTGCAGCAGCCCCTGCCTGTCACTGTTGCGGCCGGAGACCCAGGCCCGCCCGTCGGGTGCGACCGCCACGCCGGTGAGTTCGGTCCCGGTGTCCTCCTGCCCCGGGTACGCCACTTCCTGCCAGGTGACGCCGTCCCAGGCCAGCAGGCGCCCGTGGCCGGAGGTGTCGGTGCCGACGGCCCACGCCGCGTAGGGAGCTGCCGGCGACGGAGTGCAGTTGTCCGGAGAACCCCAGATGGTCCAGGCCGGTCCGTGTCCACGCCGTCCCGTCCCAGACCATCGCCAGGGGCCTGCCCCGTGTGGAGCCGTTGCGGCCCTCCTCGCCCACGGCCCACGCGAGCTCCGGCCCGGCGGCCGCCACGTCGACGAGCTGCGCGGCCTCCTGCCCGTTCGGCACGGGCACGGGCTGC
>NZ_JAPWHT010000289.1:0-13226 GCF_027270795.1 Streptomyces sp. ActVer | reverse complement strand
GTGACGCTCGGCGGTCTGCCCCGTGACCGGGCCCTCCCGGTGCTGGCGGCCGGCGCCGGCATAGTGACCCCGGTGGACCCGGCCCCCGCCGCCAAGAGCGTGGAACTCGGCGACATCCGGGTCGACTGGGCCCGGCTGCTCTTCGGGGACGCCGACGCGCTCAACGCCTGGCAGCACGACGAACCCGTGGACGGACTGGCCGACGTCGCGTTCTGGGGCGCCGCCGAGGAGGAGGCCGCCGCCGAGTTCGGGGCCCCCGCGCTCGGTGAGGTGGGCGAGGACGGGGTCAGGGGCTGGACGGGGCTGACCGTGCCGGAGGCGATGCGCCGGGCCGGTGCCCTCTTCGACTGGAAGGACGCCGCCCCTGGGCGGCGGCTGATGGTGGACTTCCGCCCGCACTCCCACCACTGGCAGGTCATGCGCGAGGTCCGTGCCTCCGCGGTCGAGTCCGGAACCGTCGAGGTCGGCGGCGCGCACGTGCTGTGCACCATGACCGGTCAGGGCGACGGCTGGTTCCCCGTGTCGGCGGAGCTCGGCCCGTCCGGCGAACTGGTCGCCGTACGGGTGTCGTTCCCGAGCTGAGTCCGGCCGACCCGGCGATCTTCGCGTCGACGGTGGACGGATCTTGTCCCGCTCGTCAGGATCGTCGCAGGAACGGCGTGGTGTCCGCGGAAACAGGGCACGGTCTCCAGCGCGAACGGCACGGTCTCGACGGCGAGATCAAGGGCGAGAGGCGGGACGTACGGATGACGAAGCACTGGGCGGACTTCCAGTACGAGATCTATCTGAACGGTATGACGGGCGCGGTGCCCCGGCTGCCCACCGATCTGACCCGGCTGGAGGGGCTGGCGGAGCAGCGGCTCGAACCCGGTCCGTTCGGCTATGTGGCGGGCAGCGCGGGCAACGGCAGCACGGCGCGGGCGAACCGGGCCGCGCTCGAACGGCGCCGGATCGTGCCCCGCATGCTGCGCGATGTGCACGAACGCGATCTGTCCGTCGAGGTGCTGGGGCGCCCGCTGCCCGCTCCCCTCGCCCTCGCGCCGGTCGGCGTGCTGTCGATCATGCACCCGGACGCCGAGTCGGCCGCCGCCCGGGCCGCCGCGGCGCAGGGGGTGCCGTACATCCTGTCGTCCGCGTCCAGCACCCCGATGGAGCAGGTCGCCGAGGCCATGGGCGACGCGGAGCGCTGGTTCCAGCTGTACTGGGCGAAGGACCGCGAGGTCACGAAGAGCTTTCTGAACCGGGCCAAGGCGGCCGGATTCGGCACGCTGTTCGTCACGCTGGACACGCCGCTGCTCGCCTGGCGGCCGCGCGACCTCGACCAGGCGTATCTGCCGTTCCTGCACGGGATCGGCACGGCCAACTACTTCTCCGACCCGGCGTTCCAGGCGGGTCTGGCCAAGCCGGTGGAAGAGGACCCGAACGCGGCGGTCATGCACTTCGTCGGGATGTTCGCCGATCCCGCGAAGACCTGGCCCGACCTGGAGTTCCTGCGCGAGAACTGGGACGGTCCCATCGTCCTCAAGGGCATCCTGCACCCGGACGACGCCCGCCGGGCCGTCAACGCCGGGATGGACGGAGTGGTCGTCTCCAACCACGGCGGCCGCCAGGTGGCCGGCTCCGTCGGCGCCGCCGACGCGCTGCCCCGGGTGGTCGAGGCGGCCGGTGACCGGCTGACCGTCCTCTTCGACGGCGGGATCCGCTCGGGCGACGACATCTTCAAGGCGCTCGCGCTGGGCGCCGAGGCGGTACTCGTCGGGCGTCCGTACGCCTATGGGCTCGGCCTCGACGGCCAGGCGGGAGTGGAGCACGTCATCCGCTGCCTGCTCGCCGAACTCGACCTCACCCTCGCGCTGTCGGGTCACGCGGGCCCGGCGACCGTCAGCGTCGACGACCTCGCCGAGGAGACCGCATGACCGGCGACTCTCCCGCTCCTACCGCCTCCCCCGACAAGAACGTCCTGGCCGTCGTCTCACCCCACGTGGGCGGCCGTTCGGGTGGTGCCGGGCTCGCCACGCTGTTCCCGGAGGAGGCCCGCGTCACCGTCGTCGAGTCGGCCGACGAGGACCCGGCCGCGCTGCGCGAGGCGCACGTCGTCATCACCGGGCTCGCCCCCGTCACCGCCCGACACCTGGCCTTGGCACCGGAGTTGGAGCTGATCCAGTGCGCCAGCCACGGCTTCGACTACGTGGACCTCGAAGCGGCCCGCGCCCGGAGCATCCCCGTGTGCACCATCGGCTCCAGCGGCGCCGAGAAGCAGAACGTCGCCGAGCAGACCTTCGCCCTGATGCTCGCCCTGGCCAAGCAACTGATCCCGGCGCACACCGCGCTCGTCGACGCCGACTGGGCGCTGCCGCGGCTCCAGCGGTCGATCACCGAGCTGTCCGGCAAGACCCTCGGCGTGATCGGACTCGGCCACATCGGCCAGGAGGTCGCCCGCCGCGCGGTCGCCTTCGACATGACCGTCCTGTACGCGGGACCGCGATCCGTCGGCCCGGAGACCGAGGCCCGGCTCGGCGGCGCCCGCCATGTCGGCCTCGACGAGCTGCTGCGCGCGTCGGACTACGTCACGCTGCACGCGCCGCTCAACGACACGACCCGGCATCTCCTCGACGCCGGGCTGCTCGCGCTGCTCAGGCCGACCGCGTTCGTCGTCAACACCGCGCGGGGCGCGCTGATCGACCAGGACGCCCTCGCGGACGCGCTGGAGTCGGGTGCCCTGGCCGGGGCGGGCATCGACGTCTTCGACCCCGAACCGCCCACGCCGGCCCTGCGGCTGCTCAAGGCCCCGAACGTGGTGCTCTCGCCGCACGTCGCCGGCGTCACCCGCGAGACCCTCGTACGGATCGGGCTGGCCGCCGTCCAGAACGTCACAGGGTTCCTGGCTGGCGAACCACCCCGGGACGTCGTCTCCTAGCACCCAGCCGGAGCGGGACCTGGCTGGAACAGGACCGCGTCGCGGCAGGATCGGGTCAGAGACCGAGGGTCGAGACCGTCCGCGCCAGCAGCAGGGGCACCGGCGCGACGGACCGCGGGGCGGAGTCGTCGACGGTTACGGCGCGGCGCTCCGAATAGGGCCCGGACACGGTGGTGGTCGGCTCCGGCTCCGCGTCCCTCTCCGCGGCGGACGGCTCCACCTCGCACGGGGACTCGGCACAGTCTGAGTCGGTTCCGGAGTCCGACTTGGCGGACGTCGGCCCGGTGTCCGGGCGGTCGGACGACGGCGCGCCCGTTCCGGCGATCGACAGCGACTCGGGGCTGGCCGTCGTGGCGTCGGTCAGCCAGCGCTGCTCGTCCGACCTGTCGCGGATCTTCACCACGACCTCCGCGTCCGGGTCCGTGGAGGAGGGCGCGACGGCGAGCCCCTCCTGCCAGCGGGGCAGCAACTCGCCCTGGACGGTGAGGTCGTCGCGCACATCGTCGCCCCGCTTGGCCGACGCGCCGACGCAGCGGCCCAGGACGACGACGCCGGCGTCCACATGGGAGTCCAGGCACAGCTCGGGGTCGGCGACGCTGCGCAGGAGGCCGTCCTCCTCGTACGACCACTTCTGTGTCTTGGCCGCGGAGCACGTCTCCAGTTTGGTGCCGACACCGGCCCTGGCCCTGCCGTCCTTGATGTCGAGGCAGAGGTCCGCGGCGAGGTTGCGCAGCCGGGTCTGCCCGGGAGGCGTCGGCAGGCCCGCCGAGTTGGGCGGGGACGAGGACCTGGCGGGCGGGGTCTGTCCGTCGGCCCCCGGAACGACGCTGCTGGACGCGCCGGCCGAGGCCGAGGGATCCGCGTCGCCGTCGTCCGACGACCACAGGCTGGCGACCAGGACGGAGGCGAGCAGGGCCACCGAGACGAGGCCCGCTCCGGTGAGGAGCGCCTTCGAGTGCCGGGAGCCCGGCGAGGAGTGGCGCCCCTGCCGGGACGGCCTGGGCGAGAGCTGGGACAGCAGACGGGGGCGGTCGCCGCCGCCCGGGCGTCTGCCGCCGGAGCGGCCCGGACGGGCACCCGAGTGGCCGCGGCTGGGCCGCGACTCGAGATAGCGGCGGGCGCCCCAGCCGAGCATCGACTCGGCGAGCAGACCGCCCAACCCGCCCTCGAAATGACTGAGTTGCTCGGCCGCGTAACGGCAGAAGCGGCACTCCAGGAGATGCTGCTGCACATCGGGGAGCAGCGCGCCCCCGCGGCGAATCGGAACGTCCAGGAGACGGTTGTAGTGGCGGCAGTCTTTGTTCGGCGCGAGTTCACGATGGGCCCGAACACAGCCCTCGCGGAATTTCTCCCGGGCCTGTTCCAGGGCGGCCGACGCGGTGTCGGTATCCATACCCAGCAGACCGGCCGGTACGGATATGGGCTCGGCCTCGACCTCGGTGTGCCACAGCACGCACTGGGCGAGTCCCGGGAGGGACTGGAAAGAACGCTCGGCGAGCTTGCGATTTTCCGGCGTCATGGACTTCGTCGCACGCATACCGCGACCCCCGGCGGGTTTCCGGAGATCCGGCAGCACCGCGGATATCCGGTCCTCCGCGGACCATGCCTTGATGATGTCCCGCACGGCCACCAGGAGCTGGGGGCGCAGGGCGACGGCGGACCCGGCGCGCCGCAGGCGTTCCAGCACCTGTTGGAACGCGGCGGCGGTGACCATGGAGGCGACGTTCGCCGAGGAAGCGAGGCAGATGACCGCGTAGTCGTGGGTCGGCTGCCAGTGCCGCGCGAGCAGCAGGGCGACGGAGTGGGTGAGTTCACCCTCCGGCTGCGCTCTGAGGAGGGCGGCGAGGCTCTCGTCGGATTCCCCGGGAGCGGCTCCGGAGCCCGGCGGATACGGAGGACGAGGCGGGTGGGGGGTGTGCACTGAGCGGGTTCCTTCCAAGGCACAAGGTGGCACACAGAAGTCGTGACCGCCGAAAAGGAGCTCCTGGTTGGTGCATACCTTTTTGGCTCGACGTACGGAAAGCGGCCGGGATGTCGACCACTCGGCGTCCGTCGGCCGTGAGCCTTTTGAGCCCGACGGCACGATGAAATCCCGAGCAGCGAATCAGACCTGACCATTGGCCACGTACGAGGAAGTTCACCCTTGCACAAAACTCTCACACCCAACAAGGCACTTGAGCTACTTCAGCAACATCCGCGCATTGAAGGAAAGTCAGTCCCACCTAGGGCAACTCGCCTCGGCCGTACCGCATTTCGAAATGGCAATCGTTGCCATGCGCCCCGTGTGAAGCGCGCGCCCACGCCGGCGCCTCTCGCACGCTCCCGGCGCGGGACATGGCGTGGTCCACTGGTAGCGGCCCTTCTCGGAGGCCCCGCACGGGACGGCGGCTCTCCCGCGCGAAACAGGCCGCCGACCCCGATCCTCCCGCCCTCGGTCGGCGGCCCCGAGGGCGGGTCGTCACGTCGGGGGTGCACGAGACGGCGTACCGAATCCGGCGAGGCGGCTCGCACCGGTCGCGGCGTGGCTCAGATCTGCCAGGACCGCAGACGGTCGGCGGCAGCGAAAACGTCCACCTTGCCGGAGATCAGGTCTCGGGCGAGGTCCACGAGCGCCCCGTACGGCGGATCGATCCCGACGCCGCTCACGAACATGTACGAGACCGCCGTCGCGCAGGCGAAACGGGCGTTGGCGGACGGCAGCGGCTTCAGCAGGGCGAGGGTGTGCAGCAGCGCGGCGGCGCGCCAGGCCGGGTCCGAGTCCACCCCGAGCCGGGGCGGGTCCACTCTGTGCCGGGCCACGGCGGCCACGAGCACCGAGAAGTCGTTGACGGTCGGCTGGTCGGGCAGCACCTCTTCATGGCGCTGGAGCAGCCAGGGCACGTCGATGTGAATGACGGGTGCCATGAGTCAGGCGGCCCGCCCCTCGCCCCTGGTGGGTGGTTCGTCGTCGGGGAAGGCCGCGGCGAACTCGTCCGCGTGCGCGGCGAAGAACCGGCGGAAGACGTCCGCGCCTTCCTGCAGCGCTCGGTGCCGCACGATGTCGGCCGCGGCCGCCTCACGAACCAGGGCCTTCATCGACGTACCGCGCTCCTTGGCGATCTGCCGCAGATCCTCGAGCTCGCGCTCGCTGAATTCCACGTTGAGAGCAGGCATGCCCTCACGGTACCGCGCGGGTACTTACTCGTAAATACATGCAGGTCAAGTGCTATGGACAACGGTACCGAGCAGGTACGACCGTCACGACCCGAAGCGGCCCCGCCTGAGACCTGCGTCACATTTCAGCCTCCGTCTGTCACATTCCGGACCCTCGCGGCCCTCGCAAGGGTGAGCGCGCTACGGGAGGCACACGCATGTCCGAGAGTCCGGCACCGGCGACCGACGAGGCACTGAACACGGCGACCCGGCTGTTCATCGACCACCGTGAGCTGTTGTTCGCGATCGTCTACAACATGCTGGGCGGCGTCGCGGACACCGAGGACGTACTGCAGGACACCTGGCTGTCCTGGTCCGGCAGCCGCGACCGTGCTCCGGACCAGGAGATCGACAACCCTCGCGCGTATCTGGTGCGCATAGCGGTGAACCACGCGCTGAAACGACGGGCCGTGATCAGCCGCCGACGCGAGACGTACGTCGGGCCCTGGCTGCCCGAGCCGCTCGTGGCCGAGTCCGCCGAGACCGATGTGGCGTCCGTGGACGCCACCGACCGGGTGCTGCGCGGCGAGTCCGTGTCGATGGCGATGCTCGTCGTCCTGGAGTCGCTGTCCCCGCTGGAGCGGGCGGTGTTCGTCCTGGGCGAGGTGTTCGGCTACGCCCACACCGAGATCGCCGAGGTCATCGACCGCAGCCCCGCGGCCGTCCGCCGGCTCGCGCACCGCGCCCGCCGGCACGTACACGCCCGCCGTCCGCTGTACGAGGCACATCCGCGGGTGCGAAGAGAGGCGACCGAGCGCTTCGTCGAGGCCGCGCTCGGCGGGGACATCGGCGCCCTGATGGAGATCCTCGCGCCGGACGTGACGATGTGGACCGACGGCGGCGGCAAACGGCGCCCGGCGGGGCTGCGGCCGATACACGGGCGGGACAAGGCGATCCGCCTCATCGCCTCCTACGCCTCACGGGGCGGCGCGCCGGCGCTGGACATCCGCTACCGGCGCGTCAACGGCGACGACGCCGCGGTGCTGTTCGCGGGCGACTCCCCGTACGCGGTGATGGTCATGGACCTCACCCCGGAGGGCGACCGGGTGTCCGGCGTCTACATCGTCTCCAACCCCGAAAAGCTCACGCACGTGCACCTGGCCGAGAAGGACGACAAGGAGGGGACCGCGTGACCACCACCGAACGGCGGGCGGCGAAGGAGTCCTCCGGTCAGCGGGTCGCCGACTGGTTCGACGGCCGCCTCGGCACCCACAGCCTCGGCAAGAAGTACCTGCGCAAGGTCTTCCCGGACCACTGGTCGTTCCTGCTCGGGGAGATCTGCCTCTACAGCTTCGTCATCCTGATCCTGACCGGCGTCTATCTGACGCTGTTCTTCCATCCGTCGATGAACGAGGTGACCTACCACGGAAGTTACGTCCCGCTGAACGGCGTCCGGATGTCGGAGGCGTACGCCTCGACGCTGGACATCAGCTTCGACGTGCGGGGCGGTCTGCTGATCCGGCAGATCCACCACTGGGCGGCGCTGATCTTCATCGCCGGGATGCTCATGCACATGATGCGGCACTTCTTCACGGGCTCGTTCCGCAAGCCCCGTGAGGTCAACTGGCTGTTCGGCTGGACGCTGTTGTTCCTCGGACTCTTCGAGGGTCTCTTCGGCTACTCGCTGCCGGACGATCTGCTGTCCGGCACCGGAATGCGGTTCGTGGACGGCGCGATCCTGTCCGTGCCGATCGTCGGAACGTATCTGTCGTTCTTCCTGTTCGGCGGCGAGTTCCCCGGGCACGACATCATCGCGCGCTTCTACTCGCTGCACATTCTGGTGATTCCCGGAATCATGGCGGCTCTGGTGGTCGCGCATCTGATCCTGGTCGTCTACCACAAGCACACCCAGTTCCCCGGCCCCGGGAAGACCGAACGGAACGTCGTGGGCGCGCCGTTCATGCCGGTCTACATGGCGAAGGCGGGCGGCTTCTTCTTCCTGGTGTTCGGGGTGATCGCGCTCATCTCGGCGGTCGCGTCGATCAACCCGGTCTGGTCGTACGGTCCCTACCGCGCCGACCAGGTCTCCACGGGCGCCCAGCCGGACTGGTATCTGGGCTTCGCGGAGGGCCTGGTGCGCATCATGCCCGGCTGGGAGATCAACATCGCCGGACACACGCTCGTCCTCGGCGTGCTGATCCCGATCGTCGTCTTCCCGCTGCTGCTCATCTTCATCGGCGCCTATCCGTTCCTGGAGTCCTGGATCACCGGTGACAAACGCGAGCACCATCTCCTGGACCGTCCGCGCAACCGGCCGATCCGTACGTCCATCGGCACGGCGTGGATCAGCATCTACCTCATCCTGCTCGCGGGCGGCGGCAACGACATCGTGGCCACCCGCTTCCATCTGTCGATCAACACGGTCACCTGGGCCGTCCGGATCGCGCTCTTCGTCGTCCCGGTGATCGTCTTCGTCGCGACCCGGCGCATCTGTCTGGCCCTCCAACTCCGGGACCGGGAACTGGTGTTGCACGGCCGCGAGACCGGCGTGATCAAACGGCTCCCGCACGGCGAGTACGTCGAACTGCACCGGCCCCTCTCCCCCGCCGAACTGCACACCCTCACCCAGCACGAGCAGCCCCGGCCGCTCGAAATCGGCCCGGCGCAGGACGCGAACGGCGTGCCGAGCCCCAGCCGCCGGATGCCGACGCTGCGCCTGCGGGCCCGGCTCTCGCGCGCGCTGTACGGCGAAGGCACCCAGGTGGCGAAGCCGACGGCCGAGGAGTACCGGGAGGCCCACCGGCCCGACGAGCACCCGGCCGACGGGCACCGAGGCGCCGAGCACCCGACCGCTGAGCGCCAGGCCGTCGAACAGCAGCCGGAGGAACCGCAAGTGAGGGAGCATCAGGTGAGTGGACGTCAGGTCAGCGAGGCGGGACCTCCAGACGGCTGATCCGCGGGGCACCCCGTGCCTCGTCCGGGTGGCGGCTCTTCATGGTGACCCGGAGCCGGCTGCCGCGTACCGCGTCGAAGGTGATCACCGTCGGCGCGTCGGACGCGGTGGCCCAGTCGACGTCGGCTCCCCGCACGGGCCGATAGCGACGCCCGTCCCAGGCGGCGACCTCCACCGAGGCGGGCAGGGAGTGTGTGGCGTCGACCGTGAAGGAGACCTCGATCCGGTCGAAGGAGCGGGCGCGGCCCCACTCGACGGACACCCAGTCCTCCTCGCGGGCTCCGTCGAAGGCCGGCAGCAGGGCCGTGGCCGCCTTGAGGAACGCGTTGGACCAGCCGGTGGCCTGGTCGCCGTCGAGCATCGCGGCGGGCAGGGTGTCCGGACGGCCCGAGTAACTGGGCTCCACCAGTGGGTAGTTGGGGACTCCCGGACCGAGGTCGGGGGCGAAGTCGGCCGCCGGGGTGAGGACTTTCGGGCGCGCGGTCGTGGCGCGGACGGTCACGGTCGCCGTCCGCAGTCCCGCCGAGCGTGCCCGCAGCGTGAGCCGTCCGTCCTCGGTGCCGGAGCGGACGATCGCCAGGGCCTTGCCGTGGAAGGCCGTTCGGGTGCTCGCCTGGTAGCGCTCGGCGCTCTCCTCGCGCCCGTTGTCGACCCCGGCCAGTGATCCGCCGTCGACGTCGAAGGCGATGGAGTGGTCGGCGCCCCCCGACGCGTTCCGACACTCGTCCGCGCCCGCACGAGCGCTCGGTCCTTCCCGGTCTCCGGTGTCGTCACCTGGGTGCCCCACCGCTGGACGTGCACCGGGTCGGTGACGACGAGGCGGGCCTCTCGGTGGATCCCGCTGCCCGAGTACCAGCGGCTGCTGGGAAGCCGGTTGCGGACCTCGACCGCGATGACGTTCGGGGTTGTGCCGTCCGTGTGCAGCAGATCGGTGAGATCGAGGGCGAACCCCGCGTAGCCGTACGGGTGTTGGCCGACGAGCTGCCCGTTGCAGTACACGGACTAGTCCATGTGGACGCCGTCGAACTCGACGGAGACCCGCTTGTCCGCGTACGCCTTCGGGAGGGTGAAGGCGATGCGGTACCAGCCGAGGCCGCCGGGGAAGAATCCGGTGCCGCTGGTCGTGCCGTGGTCCGTGGTGGGACTGAGCTCGATGCTCCAGTCGTGCGGGACGGCGATCCGCCGCCACGCCGAGTCGTCGTAGTCGGGCTCGGCGGCCCGGGCGTACGCGCCGGTGGGGTCGGTGAGCCCGGCCGGATCGACGAGCGCGAAGCGCCAGCCGTCGCGGAGCGGGACGGTCCGTCCTCCGGTGGCGGGCCGGGCCCAGAGAGCGGTTTCCTCGGCGGCCCGTCCTTCGGA
Source organism: Streptomyces sp. ActVer (assembly GCF_027270795.1). Classification (NCBI taxonomy): domain Bacteria; kingdom Bacillati; phylum Actinomycetota; class Actinomycetes; order Kitasatosporales; family Streptomycetaceae; genus Streptomyces; species Streptomyces sp. ActVer. The sequence goes on along the minus strand of NZ_JAPWHT010000289.1, from coordinate 2,865 downwards.
GGCGCCCGCGAGGACGTAACCATCACCTCTCCGGTAGCACTTCCTTTCCAGCGCGTCACATCGGCCTCTACGCGATCGGGTAGGCTGCACACTGTGCGTAGCGAGAACCAAGCACGCACGACACGCTGAGCGAGAACCAAGTCAGCGCACACCAACACTTTCGGGCAACCGGGCAGGTTCCGTCCCGGCTGGTGCTGAGGGAGTAAGACCTCGCAGGTCGCTGACCGGAAAGGCTTCCTGAGCCAGAAATCCCCCCGCTTCGGCTGGGGGAGGGTTCAATGTGAGTGTGCGCAATGTGGAGTGGCGTCAATGAGGAGCCACAGCGAAGCCCCGGGCGACAGCCCGGGGTACCCGTTCGACGAGACCGCCACCGCGCGGGCCGTCATCGACGGCGACGGCATCCTCGTCGAGTGGAACGAGGGCGCCCGGCGCCTGCTCGGCCATGCCCCGGCCGAGGTCGTGGGCCTCCCCGCCGCAAACCTGCTGGCCCCGGACGCCGGAGCCCTGCTCCCCCCGTCGGCCGACCATCGCTGGAACGAGACACTCGCGCTGCGCCACCGGGACGGGCGGACCCTGAACGTATGGCTGCTCGCGCACCGGCGCAGCCCCGAGCTCGGCGACCGCAGCGACTGGCTCGTCGTCACCCCGCTGGAGAACGGCGGGCCGCGGACGGATGCCGATTCCCTCTCCGCCATGTTCCTGGAGCAGTCACCCTGCGCCACCGCCCTCTTCGACGAACGGCTGCGGCTTCGACGGGCCAACACGCTGATGGCCGAGTCGATAGGCCTCCCGGAGGAACGTATCCGCGGGCTGCGCATCCCCGAGATCGGCGGCAGACCGCAGAACGACGAGCTCGAGGCGTCCATGCTCCAGGTGCTCCTGACCGGGCAGCGCAAGGACGTACAGACCCTGGGCACCGGCAACACGGACGGCACACTGGCCTGGCTGGCGCGGATGGCGCCGCTGACCGACGCCGAGGGCCGGGTGGTCGGTGTCTGTCTGTCCGCCCACGACTTCACCGACCAGTACCGCGCCCGGGAGCGCCTCCAGATCGTGAACGAGGCGAGCATCCGCATCGGCTCCACCCTCGACGTCACCCGTACGGCCCAGGAGCTGGCCGATGTCTGCGTGCCCGCGCTCGCCGACTTCGTCAGCATCGACCTCCTGGAACCGCCGGAACACGGCGGCGAGCCGTACACCGGCCCGGTCTCCGCTCCCGTGAGCCTGCGCCGCGCCGCCCACCGGTCGGTGAACCCCGGCAGTCCGGAGGCCGTGGTCAAGCTGGGCCAGATCGACGTCTACCCCGCCCCCTCGCCCCAGGCCGACTCCCTGGTCGCCGGTCGGCCCATCGTGGCCACGGACCCCATGAGGACACTGGCGGACTGGCTCGCCTGGGATCCGACGCGCGGCGAGCGCGTCAGGGAACTCGGCATCCACACGACGATGTCCGTTCCGATCCAGGCCCGCGGCGCGACGCTGGGCGTCGCCGTCTTCACCCGGTTCCGGCGCCCCGACCCGTTCACAGCCGACGACGTCCTGCTGGCCGAGGAGGTCACGGCCAGGGCGGCCGTCTGCATCGACAACGCCAGGCGTTTCTCCCGCGAGCGCGAGACCGCGATCGCCCTGCAGCGCAGTCTGCTGCCCCGTTCGCTCCCCCGGACGGCCGCCGTCGAGGCGGCCTCGCGCTATCTGCCCGCGGCCCGGGCCGGGGTCGGCGGCGACTGGTTCGACGTGATCCCGCTGTCGGGGATGCGTGTCGCCATGGTCGTCGGAGACGTCGTCGGCCACGGGGTCCAGGCCTCCGCCACGATGGGGCGGCTACGGACCGCCGTGCGCACCCTCGCCGACATCGACCTGGCACCGGACGAGCTGCTGACCCACCTCGACGACCTGGTCGTCCGGCTCTCCTCGGAGGCCGGCGAGGGAACCACCGGCGAGGTGGGGGCCACCTGTCTGTACGCCGTGTACGACCCGGTCACCCGCGTCTGCACACTCGCCCGGGCGGGTCACCCGCCACCGCTGATGCTGCGCCCGAACGGCTCGCCCGAGGAGATCGACGTACCGCCGGGGCCTCCGCTGGGCCTGGGCGGGCTGCCGTTCGAGTCGGTCGAACTCCGGCTGCCCGAGGGCACCGTGCTCGCCCTCTACACCGACGGCCTGATCGAGAGCCGCGACCGTGACCCGGACGAGAGCCGAGCGGTGCTGTGCCGGGCGCTCGGACGCAGCGCGGGCTCCCTCGACGAGACCTGCCACGACATCCTCCAGTCGCTGCTCCCGCCGACCGGCGCCTCCGACGACGTGGCCCTGCTGCTCGCCCGGACGAAGGGGCTCCCGACCTCGCAGGTGGCGACCTGGGACATCCCCGCCGATCCCGCCCTCGTGGCCCCGATCCGCAAGCAGGTCGTCCAGCAGTTGGAGACCTGGGCACTGAGCGAGGCGGGCTTCACGACCGAACTGGTCGTCAGCGAACTCGTCACCAATGCCATCCGGTACGGCGAGCGCCCCATCCGGCTACGGCTGATCCACGACGCCACCACGCTGATCGTCGAGGTGTCGGACTCCAGCCACACCGCGCCGCATCTGCGCCGCGCCAAGATCTTCGACGAGGGCGGCCGCGGTCTGCTCCTGGTCGCCCAGCTCACCGAGCGCTGGGGCAGCCGCCACACCCCCGAGGGCAAGACGATCTGGGCGGAGCTGACACTCGGCGAGGAGTGACGCGCCCTGACCCCGGGGTGCCTGACGGACCCTCGGCTCATCGGCCGCCGTACCCGCCTCCGCCGTAGCCACCGCCTCCGTAACCGCCCCCGCCGTACCCGTATCCGCCTCCTCCATAGCCACCGCCGTAACCGCTGCCGCCGCCGGACC
>NZ_JAPWHT010000288.1:0-13236 GCF_027270795.1 Streptomyces sp. ActVer | reverse complement strand
CACCACCCCCTCCCGGCTCCGCCCCGGCGCACGCCCCCAGCAGCACCGACACCCCGAGCACCGCGGCCAGAACCGCAGCGGCCCTCCTCCTCAGCCCCAACCACCCCATGGAATCCCCCGATCAGCGACGAACCGATGCACCGGCGCGCTCCTCGCGCAGCGTCTGCTTCTGGTACACCGCTCGCCGCGATCGGGTTCCCACTTCGTCCCGGCGACTTCAGCGCGGGCCGGCCGCCCGTACCGGCCCCCGCCCGGAGCCCTTACTTGCTCAGCGCCCCGAACCTCCGTACCGCCAGCGGGAAGAACACCGCGATCAGGGCCAGTGGCCAGAGCACCGCAAGCAGTTGGGCGTGTTCCGCCGCCCACGAGGTGCTCACCGCGCCGCCTTCGTTGCCGAACAGGTCACGTACCGCCGTGGCCGTCGCGGACATGGGGTTCCACTCGACGGTCGCCCCCAGCCAGCCCGGCATGGACTCGGGGATGGCGAAGGCGTTGGACAGGAAACTCACCGGCCAGACCAGGATCTGCACGGTGACCACCAGCTCCGGCTTGCCCGCCACCATGGCCAGGTGGATGCCCATCCACAGCATCGCGAACCGCAGCAGGAGCAGCAGGCCGAGCGCGCCCAGGAAGGCCGCGAACGAGCCGTGCCAGGTCCAGCCGACCGCGAGCCCGACGCCGACGAGGACCACCAGCGAGAGGGCCGACTGCAGCATGTCCGCGGCCGAACGGCCCACGAGCACGGCGCCGACGGCCATGGGCATCGACCGGAACCGGTCGATCACCCCCTTGTTGAGGTCCTGGGTGACCGCGACCATGGTGGCGTCCAGGCCGAAGGCCATGGTCAGCGCGAACATGCCCGGTACCAGGTACTCCCGGTAGTCGCCCGAGATGCCGCTGCCGCCGCCCATCAGATAGCCGAACATCAGCAGCAGCATCACGGGGAACGCCAGCCCCACGAAGACCTGCACGGGCTGCCGTACCCAGTGGGCGAGTTCGCGCCGGGTCATGGTCCAGGAGTCGGTGACGGCCCAGCTCAACGACGTACTCACGCGGCCTCCTCGGTCTTGCCGGTCAGGTGCAGGAAGACCTCGTCCAGGGTCGGCCGGCGCAGCGCGATGTCCTCGGCCTCTATCCCGGCCTCCTCCAGGGCGCGTACGGCCCCGGCGAGGGCCGTCATGCGCTCGGTGACCGGGGCGCTGAGCAGGCGCCGGTCGGCGTCCACGGAGAGGGTGGCCTTGTCGAACGGCAACAGGGCCACGGCGGCGCCCAGTTGGCCCGCGTCGTGCAGGACGACGTCGATCCGGTCGCCGCCCGTCTTCGCCTTCAGCTCGTCCGCCGTGCCGTCCGCGATGACCTGGCCCCGGTCGACGACCGAGATGCGGTCGGCGAGCTGGTCCGCCTCCTCCAGGTACTGCGTGGTGAGCAGCACGGTCGTGCCACCGCCGACCAGGGAGCGCACCGCGCCCCACACCTCCGCGCGGCCGCGCGGGTCGAGGCCCGTCGTCGGCTCGTCCAGGAAGAGCACCTCCGGTTCGGTGATGAGCGAGGCCGCGAGGTCCAGGCGGCGCCGCATGCCGCCGCTGAACTGCTTGACCGCCTTGCGGCACGTGTCCGCCAGGCCGAACCGCTCCAGGAGCTCGTCGGCCCGCACGCGCGCGCGGCGGGCGCCCAGGTGGTAGAGGCGGCCGAACATCTCCAGGTTCTGCCGTCCGCCGAGCTCCTCGTCGAGCGCCGCGTGCTGGCCGAGCAGTCCGATGCGGAAGCGCACCTCGTGCGCGTCGGTCCTCACGTCGCGCCCCGCCACCTCGACGCGGCCCTCGTCGGGCCGCAGCAGGGTGGCCAGGATGCGGACCAGGGTCGTCTTGCCCGCGCCGTTCGGCCCGAGCACTCCGTGCACAGTGCCGCGCCCGACGCTCAGGTCGAGCCCGTCCAGCGCGTGCTTGTCTCCGTACCTCTTCCGTACGCCCTCGACGACGATCACGTCGGTCATCGGGCTCCCTTCACTTCAGGGTAATCAAACTTGACTACTAGTACGCCGGTGAGCCGTATGCCCGTCCGGGCGCTTAGTCAAACTTGATTAGTGAAGATTCTCCGAACCCGCCGAACGCGCGCCCCTCGCACACGCACCCTCACGCTCAGCGCGCGTCCCCCGGATGGGACTCCCCCGTCGCGTACGGGTTCTCCTCGTCGTCCGCCAGCACCCCCACGAACGGATCCCCCTCGCCGGAGAAGACGTACGCGCCGCCCCTGATCCGCTCGATCAGGCCTCGGGTCCACTGGGCGCCGGTGTCCGCGGAGGTGACCCAGAAGTTCATGATCTCGCCGATGTGGCCCAGCTGTTCGGGGCCTTCCTCGGGCGTGTAGTACTCGGTGACGCCCTTGCGCCACTCCTCGATGGCGCGCACTCGCTCCTCGAGCAGTTCGAGGACCTCCTCGCGGTCCAGGTCGACCATGAATCCGAGCGCGGCGGTGAGCACGTCCGGCTTCTGGTCGTACGCGGTGAGGTAGTGGCGCAGCAGCGTGAGGTACTCCTCGGTGCCCGCCTCCGTGATCTCGTACTCCGTGCGCGGCGGGCCGCCGGCCGTGGAGGGCGCGATCTCGTGGGCGACGAGCAGTTCCTGCTTCGCCATCTGCTTGAGCGCGTGGTAGATCGAGCCCGGCTTGGCGTTGGACCACTCGTGCGCGCCCCAGTACTCCAGGTCGTTGCGCACCTGGTAGCCGTGGGCCCGGCCGTGCTGGCGCACGGCGCCGAGCACGAGGAGACGGATCGCTGACATGGAGCCAGCGTATGGCCCGCCTCCCCGGTGCCGGGTGGCGCCTCACCCCCAGGAGGCTCCCTGCTGCTGCGCGACCAGTTCGAAGGCGGTCTTCCCGTCCAGGGACTCTCGGATGACGTCGGCGTGGCCGGCGTGCCGGGCCATCTCCGCGATCAGGCGCAGCATCACCCAGCGCATGGACACGGCTTCGTCGTCCGGGAACCAGGGCTCGTCGGGCAGCGGGAAGGTGTCGTTCAGGCTGGGCACGGCCTTGATGAAGTCCTCGGTCTGCCGGGCGATCTTGTCCCAGTGGGCGAGCATCGACTCGACGGTCTCGTCACCGACGAGCCGGAAGCTGTCGCCCCAGTTCTCCTCGGAGCGCTGGATGTCGGGCGCCACCTGCCGGGCCCGCGACAGCCAGCCCTGCTCGGTCTCGGCGACGTGCTTGAGCAGCCCGGAGAGCGAGAGTTCGCTGGCGCTCGGCCGGGTCGCGGCCTGCTCGTCGGTCAGCCCGAGCAATGTACGGCGGATGCCCCCGCGCTGCTCGTCCAGGAAAGCGAGCAGCGCCCCGCGCTCGTCGCCGTGGGCCTCCGCGTGCACGTGCATGACCATGGGTGGCCGCCTCTCATCGAGTCCTCTTGCCCTGCTGACATCAACCAAGTTACGGACCCTTGCGGTCAGCTTCTGTCCTCAATGAAGGCCGGGAAAGCCAGAAACTCCGGGCCGGAATCCGGGGCTTCAGACGCGCGTGTTTTCCACGACCGGCGCGGCCCCGTGCCGTCGCCTGCGCTGTGTGTATGTGCTGACCGCCCGCCACAGGTCGCGGCGGTCGACCTCGGGCCACAGTGTGTCGGTGAAGTGGAGTTCGCTGTAACTGAGGTGCCACGGGAGGAAGTTGGAGATCCGGTGTTCACCGCCGGTGCGCCACAGCAGGTCGACCTCCGGGAGGTGGGGGTGCGGCAGATGGGCGGCGAGGAGGCGTTCGTCGATGTGGTCCGGGTCCAGCTCGCCCGCCGCGGCCGCGCGGGCCAGTCCCGCCGCGGCCTGGACGAGTTCGGCGCGGCCCCCGTAGTTGACGCACAGCGTGAGCGTCAGCCCGGTCCGGTGACGACTGTCGCGCGCGCTCTGCCGGAGCGCGTCGACCAGGTCGACCGGGAGCCCCTCGGGACTCCCCGCCCAGCGCAGGCGGACGTCGAGGGAGCGCAGGTCCGAGTCGCGCAGGGTGTCGTGCATGGTGCGGAACAGCAGGGCCACCTCGCTCGCGTCGCGCCGCCAGTTCTCGGTGGAGAACGCGTAGAGCGTCAGATGGCTCAGACCGAGCTCCAGCGCCCCGTGGACGACGTCACGGGTGGCGTCCGAGCCGACGCGGTGTCCCTCGCTGCGGGGCAGTCCCTGCTGGGCGGCCCAGCGGCCGTTGCCGTCCATGATGACGCCCACGTGCCGGGGAAGCCGCTCCGCGGGGATGTCCGGCGCGCACTCTCCGCTCGGGTGGGGTCGGGGCGGAACCGGCGGAAGGAACGCCGGGTCGGCCTCGCGCCTGGGCTCGGGCAGGGCCACCACGGGCTCGGCCGGCTGCACGAGTGCGGCCCGGCGCCAGGCTCGTACGGCACGGACGTGGGCGGGGGCGAGCAGCCGCAGCCGTACGGCCGGGGACAGTTCGGCGGTGCGGTGCAGCAGCGCCGGGCCGAGCCGGCGGGCGGTGCGGACGCGGGCCTGGAAGAGGTCGGTGGAGGTGCGGAGCAGGACGGCCATCCCCGGGTGCACGCCCCGCTGCAGCGCGGGCTGTTCCAGCCAGTCGTCGGCCCGTTCCGTCAGGCCGGCGATCAGTGCCTCGACGGGCGGTGTCCAGCGGCGGGCGAGGAGGTCGGCCTCGGAGACCCCGTGGGCCGCGAGGGCCTCCTCCGGGAGCGTCAGGATGCCGCGGCCGAGGTCGGACGCCAGATCGGTGAGGGTGTCGGTGAGGTAGAGGCCGTCGAGGAAGGCGGGCATGGCCTCCAGGTGCTCCTGGCGGACCGTGGTGGGAACTCCCGCCCGGGTCAGGAGAGTCAGGCACCACATCGCCCACGGGGTGTTCTCCGCCTGGGTGCGCAGGCTCCACTCGCGCCAGGTCCCCGGGCGGCGGCCCGAGGCGTCCTCACGCAGCGCGGTGAAGACGGGCGTCAACGTCTCGACGTCGAGTTGCCACGTTCGGATGGTGTCCGCGAGCGCGCGGCGGACCGGATCCCCACGGTCCGGGCCATCACCCCCGGGCCTGTGGGAACGCCCCGCGCGTGAGGGCCCCCCGGCCGACGGTCCTACGACTGAGGACCCCGTCTCCGCGAGCTCCGCGCGCAGGGCGTCCACCCAGGCCCGCAGTCTCGCGGCGCGCTCGGCCGGGCTGCCCTCCTCGTCGTCGACGAGGGAGTCGGTCGTCACGGCGGCCGCGTACATGGCCCAGCACGCGGGGCGCAGCGCGACCGGCATCAGCTGCATGACGGAGTACTCGACGGAGCGGGAGGACCTCACCAGCCGTCGGCAGGACGCGTAGGCGGCGGCGATGTCGGGGTCGGAGGCAGGGCCGGGGGCGGCGGGCTGACGGAGAACGGGGGACAAGGAGCCCTTCTTTCACAGCCGTCACGTCGTACGTCACGCCTGGCGATAGGTCGGAAAAGCGGTCGCCGTCGGCCCCGGAACGGCCCACGGACCGGCCCGGTGCGGCACTCTCTCAACGACCCTGCACGGCCCTCGGAACGGCCTGGTGCGCCACCCGACGGTGCCCCCTTCCTACCGGTCCCGTCGACGCGCCGCGCGGGCTCGGCGACCTTCTCGCCCGATCGTGGTACGCCGCCGGGGCGGAGAACGGACATGGGTTAGGTTCCGTAGGCGATCGGTCACGAACAGTGACGCACCGTCAACACAGGGCGCCAGCCCGGGATGTGAGCCAGGCATGAGCGATTCCGTGGACGCGATCGTCGTGGGGGCGGGCCCGGTCGGCTGCGCCGCCGCGCACGCGTTGGCCGACCGCGGTGCCCGGGTCGTGGTGGTCGAGCGCATGGAGCGGGGGCCCGCCTCGCCGTTCGCCGTGGAATGGCTGCATCCGACCGCTGCCGATGTGCTGCTGCGCTGGGGTCTCGCGCTTCCGGAGGGCGGCCACGTCCGGGGTACGGGCGTCAGCATGCACCTGGCCGACGAGGGGCACGAGCCGGTCGTGGTGCCGTACCGGCGGGGCATGCGGGCCGTGTCCATGCCCCACGCGGAGCTGGTGGACGCGCTGCGGGACAGTGTCGTGAAACGGCCCGGGGTGGAGGTGCTCACCTGCGCCCGCGTCACCGCGGCCACACCGGACGGCACGGTCCGGCTGACCCGCGACGGGCAGGAGACGCGGCTGCGCGCCGATCTCGTGGTGGCGGCGGACGGCCGCTCCTCCGGGGTCCGCCGCGCGCTGTTCGGGCACACCCCGCAGACCGTCGTGTCGCACTCGGCCGGTGTCGTGCTCGAAGGCCCCGGGCTGCCGGTCTACGAGTCGTTCCAGGTCGCGAGCGAGGTGCCCGGGCACGGTGTGGCGATCTACTCCATCGCTCCGGACGCGATCCGAGTGGTCCTCGACGTACCCCCGACCCATCCGCGACCGCCCGCGCTGCACGCGTATCTGCACCGTCATTTCGTGCCGCTGATGCCGGAGGTGCTGCGGCGGCCACTGGCCGATGCCCTGGCGGCGGGCCGGCTGACGTGGTCCGCGACCGGATTTCGCCCCCGCGTGCACTACGGACAGGGCCGGCTCGCGCTGGTCGGCGACGCGGTCGGGCACATCCACCCGATCCTCGCGGCCGGCACGACCCTCGGCATCCAGGACGCCCTGAGCCTCGCCGCGCACGGCTCCGCCGAGGCGTACGCCCGGGAGCACGCGGGAGCGGGAGCGGCGACCGGGCGGGTGGCGATGGCGCTCTACCGACTGCTGAGCCGTCAGGAGCCTGGCACCGCGCAGACGGCGAGGATGGCCGTCGACCAGCTTCGCCTCAGCCCCGCGCTCCGCGACGCGGTCGGGGACCTCCTCACCGGTGACGAACCCGGAGCTGCCCATCTGCCGGTCGTGACGGCGTTCTCCACGATGCTCGGCATCCCGGCGCAGGACATCGCCGCCGCGTACGGGCCGGACGCCTACCTGCTCAGCCGCCGCTGAGGCGGGCCGTGCGCACCGAAACGCGGGACGGGGCGCCCTCGCCGAAGCCGGCAGGGGCGCCCCGTAAGGGAGTTGGCAGGTCAGAACGGGAAGAAGCTGCGCCCGTGCTGTACCGAGATCCACTTCTGGGTGGTGAAGGCGCCGACCGTCGACTCACCGTTCAGCCGGCCGACGCCCGAGGACTTCTCGCCGCCGAAGTCGACCAGCGGCTCGTCGTGCACGGTGCCGTCGTTCACGTGGAACATGCCTGTGTCGATCTGCTTGGCGAAGGAGACACCGCGCTCGACGTCGGAGGTGTGCACGGCGCCGCTCAGCCCGTACGGGGTGTCGTTGACGATCCGCACGGCCTCCTCCTCGCCGTCGAACGGGACGAGGAGCGCCACTGGGCCGAAGATCTCCTGGCGGAGGATGTCCGAGTCGGCGGGCAGGCCGGTCAGCACGGACGGCTCGACGAGGTTGTCGGTGACGCTGCCGTGCACGAGTGCGGTGGCGCCTTCGGCGATCGCCTGCGTCACGACGCCCGAAACGGAGTCCGCCTGCGAGGAGTTGATGAGGGGGCCGATGACGGTCTGCGGGTCGGTCGGGTCGCCGACCTTGAGCGTCTTCACCTTGGCGACGAACTTCTCGGTGAACTCGGCCTCGATCGAGCGGTCCACGAGGACACGGTTCGCGGCCATGCAGACCTGGCCCTGGTGCACGTACCGGCTGAAGACCGCGGCGTCCACGGCGTAGTCGATGTCCGCGTCGTCCAGGACCACCAGCGCGCTGTTGCCGCCGAGTTCGAGGACGGAGCGCTTGAAGTTCGCGGCGCAGACCGTGGCGACGTGGCGGCCGACCTTGTCGGAGCCGGTGAAGGAGATCACCTTCGGGACGGGGTGCTCGATGAAGGCGTCGCCGATCTCCGCGATGTCGGTGATCACGACGTTGAGCAGACCGGCCGGCAGGCCCGCGTCCTCGAAGATCTTCGCGACCAGGGAACCGCCCACGATCGGGGTGTTCTGATGCGGCTTGAGGACCACGCCGTTGCCGAGGGCCAGGGCGGGAGCGACGGACTTCAGCGACAGCAGGAACGGGAAGTTGAAGGGGCTGATCACACCGACGACGCCGACGGGGACGAGGTAGAGGCGGTTCTCCTTGCCGTCGACCGGCGAGGGGATGATCCTGCCCTCGGGCCGCAGCGCCAGGTTGACCGACTCGCGCAGGAACTCCTTGGCGAGGTGCAGTTCGAAGCCGGCCTTCAGACGCGTGCCGCCGAGCTCCGCGATGATCACCTCGGCGATCTCCTGCTCGCGCTCCTCGATGATCCGCAGGGCCTTCTCGAACACGGCACGACGCGCGTACGGGTTGGTCGCGGCCCATTCCTTCTGGGCGCGGGCGGCGGCCCGGTAGGCCTGATCCACCTCGTCGACCGTGGCTATCGTGATCGACGCGAGCTTCTCACCGTCGTACGGGTTGAAGTCGATGATGTCCCAGGAGCCGGTACCGGGACGCCACTCGCCGTCGATGTACTGCTGAGCCAGGTCGGTGAAGTAGGACGACATGTGATCCCTCAATCCCTTGCTGCCGCAGCAGACACCCGATCGATCATCTTCACGGTCTGATCACACGTCATCGTACTGGTGTCTCAAGGGAGTTGGAGAGGGACTTCAGGAGAGTTGCAGCAGACCCCTGAGCAAGTCACGGCTCTCGTCGGGACCGGGGCTGTCCTGCTGGAGTTCCTTCATCGCCTTCTCGTACTGGGTGACGTCCTCGCGCTTGTCCAGATACAGCGCGCTGGTGAGCTGCTCCAGGTACACGACGTCGGACAGGTCGGACTCGGGGAAGCTGAGCACCGTGAAGGCCCCGCTCTCGCCCGCGTGCCCGCCGAAGCTGAACGGCATGATCTGCAGCCGCACGTTGGGACGCTGGGAGATGTCGATGAGGTGCTGGAGCTGACCCCGCATCACCTCCCGGTCGCCGTAAGGGCGTCGCAGCGCGGCCTCGTCGAGTACGACGTGGAAGTCCGGGGCGCTCTCCGACACCAGGTACTTCTGCCGCTCCAGGCGCAGCGCCACGCGCCGCTCGATGTCCGCCTCGCTCGCGCCCTTCATGCCCCGCGCCACGACCGCGTGCGCGTAGGCCTCGGTCTGCAGCAGACCGTGCACGAACTGGACCTCGTAACTGCGGATCAGGGACGCGGCGCCCTCCAGACCGACGTACGTCGGGAACCAGCTGGGCAGGACGTCCGAGTAACTGTGCCACCAGCCCGCGACGTTGGCCTCCTTGGCGAGGGAGAGCAGGGAGGTGCGCTCCGCCTCGTCGGCGATCCCGTAGAGCGTCAGCAGATCCTCGACGTCTCTCGTCTTGAAGCTCACCCGGCCCAACTCCATACGGCTGATCTTCGATTCGGAGGCGCGGATCGAGTAGCCGGCCTTTTCCCTGGTGATGCCGCGCGACTCCCGCAGCCTCCTCAGGTGCGAGCCGAGCAGCATGCGCCGTACCACCGATCCCGACTCCTGCGCGCTCACGTTCGTCCGCCTCCCCAACCCGTCTTCAAGGGCCGCAGTCTGCCACTAAAACACTCCAAGCAGTACTCGTTCGATTACAGAAACGGCAAGGTTTCAGCGGGGACACACAGGAATCGGCAAGGAGAAGACAAGCCAGACACAAAAAAGCGGCAAGAAGGTCGCGGAAAAAATGACCAAGAAGCGGTATGGGAAGGTCCAATTCGGGCACGTGCACGTGCATCTGCCCTTGCATCTGCCGAACGCATTCGGAACGATGGTCTCGCGCCACCGCTGCATCGCAACGACCGCGAACCCCGGGAGTGCCTCGCATGGGGACGAATGGATCGACCATGCTCGAGCCGTTACGGCAGGGGCTTCCGCCACTGGACCCCGCGTCCGTGTCCAACGCCGCCTCCTGCGCCCTGCCGCCCCGCTACGAAGCGGTGCGCGACGCGCGGCAGTTCACCCGCCGCACGCTGGACCAGTGGGACATCGGCAACCGCTTCGACGACGTCTGTCTGGTGGTATCGGAACTCGTCACCAACGCGCTGCGGCACGCCCTGCCCGCGGACACTCCGCGCCCCGGTGACCACGACGCGCCCGTGCGGCTGCATCTGATGCGGTGGACCGAGAGACTCGTGTGCGCGGTGCGCGACCCCAGTCACGACAGCCCGGTCGCGGGCGACTCCGAGGACTTCTCGGCGGAGTCGGGCCGCGGGCTGTTCCTGGTCGACTCGTTCGCCGACGGCTGGGGCTGGCACCCGCTGGCCGGCACGCTCAACGGCAAGGTCGTCTGGGCGCTGTTCCGGCTGGGCCCTTCCGCATGAGGAACCGCGGCGCTTTTTCGCGCCGCGGTTCTACGCGCGTTACCGACCGCCTACGGTCCGTGAACATCCCTGAATAGGGCGAGTTGCCCGTACCGGCCGGCTGTCCGCCCGGACCGGCCGACCTGCCTGGCCGCCGTCAGCCCGCGATCAGGTGGTCGAACTCGCCGTCCTTGATGCCCAGGAGCATGGCCTCGATCTCGGCAGGCGTGTAGATGAGGGCGGGGCCGTCGGGGAAGCGCGAGTTGCGCACCGCCACCTCGCCGCCCGGCAGCCGGGCGAACTCCACGCAGGAGCCCTGCGAGTTGCTGTGCATGCTCTTCTGCCAGGCCGCTCCGCGCAGCTCCGTGGCAGCCATGCCGTTGTACACGTCGTGGTCCACAGGTCGCTCCCCGGTGGTGCATTGGCGTCTGTTGCCAGTGATGCAGCGTTGGTCAACTGCCCGGATCATAGCTGCTCTTTCACATGCAGTTGCATGAGCAGATGCACGTGCACGGGGGGTGGTCCTACGGTTACACGTTTTGACGGTCTCGCGGGCCGAACCGTTCCAACGCCTGCCCCCGCATGGACAAGAGACGCGTACCGGCCCCTTTGTGTTCCGAAACGGGGTCGTGTCCCGCCGGCTGCGGATCTTGCCCCGGTCGGAGATGAACTTCCGCAGCAGATCCGTGTCCTTGTAGTCGACGTACGTGATCTTCGCCGTGCCCAGCGGATTGGGGCGGGGCGCCGGCTCCGGCGCTCGAAGCGCTCCACGCGGCCGGCCGTGTCCACGACGCGGGCCGTCCCCGTACAGAAGGGGTGGCTCACGTTCGAAGTTCTCCTGGTAGCTTGCTGGCGGTCGTTCCCGGTTGCATCGGCGCCACCGGCGGTACCCGGCGGGTACCGGCGACTCGTCCGGCCAGACCCTTGGGGGCTTCAGTGACTTCGGCGACCATCTCGCGCGGGCAGGCGCGGATCGCGGCCGCGGCGGCGGGGCTGGCTGCCGCGCTCGTCCTGACCGGTTGCAGCAGCGACGACGGTGGCGGGGGCGACGACTCCCCCTCCTCCACCGGCTCGGCACCGACCGCGTCGGCCGACACCGGCGGCGGTACGGGCGGCTCCGGCGGAAGCGCGGGCAAGGTCGGTGCGCTGGAGGGCAGCTGGCTGGCCACCAAGGGCGGCAAGGCCGTGGCGCTGGTGGTCACCGGCGAGGAGGCCGGGCTGTTCTCGACGGGCGGGTCCGTGTGCAGCGGCACCGCCGGTGAGACCTCGGGCATGCGCATGATCAAGCTCAAGTGCTCCGACGGGAACAAGGACAGGGCCGAGGGCATGGTCGACTCGGTCGGCTCCACGACCCTGAAGGTCACGTGGGAGGGCTTCGGCGAGGAGACGTATACGAAGGCGGAGGGCGGGAAACTCCCGTCCGGGCTGCCCACGGCGAGTCTGGGGTCCTGAGGCCCCGGTTCACGTCACGCCGCCCGGTCCCACATCGGGCCCGGCGCGCGTCACGGCCGGCGCACCTCCCACCGGCGGACGGCGCGCGTCACGCCGGTTCACGTCAGCGGGTCGCGGAATCCTTCGGGTTTCGCGGCCCGTCCGGCTTTTCGGGGGCCGTTCCGTCGAGCGTCATGGGCGGTACGGCCGTGTCGAGGGCCTCGGAGAGCTCGGTGAGGGTGTCGAGGACGAGGGTCGCGGTGTTGCGTACGACCTTGTCGGTGTCCTCCGCCTCCCAGGCGTCCAGGGCCTCGCGTACCGCGTCCCAGGTGGGGACCCGGCGCTCGCGGATGGACTTCGCTCCCTTGTGGGTGGACTCGCGCAGGGCGTCGGCGAAGCGGGCGGCGGGCGGCACGGGGGTCGCGCCGCGTTCCGGGAGGTGGGCCTCCAGGAGCATGGCCACGCGGCCCAGCTGGGCGAGCGCGTCCTCGGCGTCGTCGGCCGCGGTGCGGGAGAGGCCTCGGTGCCGGACCGGTTCGGCGGTGGCACGGGCCACCGCCGCGTGCCAGGCCGCGCGGGCGGTACGGGCGGTGAGCAGGGCCCCGCGGACGTCCGGGGCGTTGCTCACGGACGGGTCCGCGTACGAGCCGAAGACGGCTGCCACGTACGGGCCCTGCGCGGCCAGCCAGTCCGCGAGGCGGGTGCGCAGCCGCGGGGTCTCCCAGGCCGGGTAGACGGCGTACGCCAGCATCGCGAGGAGTCCGCCCATGAGGGTGAGCAGGACGCGTTCGGGCACGGTCTGGGTCCACTCCTCGCCGCCCATGCCGAGCAGGAACACGACGTAGGCGGCGAT
The DNA here is from genome assembly GCF_027270795.1 of Streptomyces sp. ActVer. Lineage (NCBI taxonomy): Bacteria > Bacillati > Actinomycetota > Actinomycetes > Kitasatosporales > Streptomycetaceae > Streptomyces > Streptomyces sp. ActVer. The sequence goes on along the minus strand of NZ_JAPWHT010000288.1, from coordinate 742 downwards.
GCAGGCCTGGGTCGCGAACTGGCCCGTGCGCATGAGGAGGTACATGAGGGCGGCGCTCGCCACGGCGAGTGTGCCGGACTGGAGCGTGCCGGGGGTCGCCGCCTGTACCACGCCCGTGGCCACGGCCACGCCGATGACCGTGCCGGCCAGACGGGCCACGGCCCGGCTGTAGGTCTGGGAGAAGTCCGGGCGCATGATCATGACCGAGGTCAGCGGGGCCCAGTAGCCGTGGCCGAGGGGGAGCCAGGTGCCGAGGATGTAGCCGGTGGCGGCCACCGCGGACACGCGGGTGGCGTGGCGGGTGATGGGGGAACCCCGGTGGAGTTCGCTGCGCATGGCCTTGAGGGCTTTGGGGATCAGGGCGAGGAAGGTGGGGCGGCTGCGGGTCGTGGGTCGGCCGCGGGTCGTGGGGGCTGGTCGCGCAGTTCCCCGCGCCCCTGGGTGGATGAGGGCTCGGCCCGGCGTCGACCGGCCGTGGTTGTGGGCCGAGCGTGCAGTTCCCCGCGCCCCTGACGGGGCGCCTTCCTGCGGGGTGTCCTCCTGTGGGGCGCCGCCCGCCGTTTCCACCACGTCCTGGAGGAGGGTGTTGAGGCGGGTCATCGCTCGGTAGGGGGCCCCGGTGAGAATGCTGCCGGTGTCCGGGGTGCGGAAGGTGGCGAGGGCCGCGGGTGGGGCGGCGACGGGCTCGCCGTGGCGGATGGCGTGGGCGGCCGCGTCGAGGAGGGCGGCGGCGGAGGCGAGG
>NZ_JAPWHT010000287.1:0-13311 GCF_027270795.1 Streptomyces sp. ActVer | reverse complement strand
AGACAGCACATGGCTCAAGGCACCGTGAAGTGGTTCAACGCGGAGAAGGGTTTCGGCTTCATCACCTCCGATGGCTTGTTGCGCAGTTCCCTGCGCCGCTGAAAGCGGGGGCTGGGGTGCGTGCGTACGTGCCGGTCCGCCGTGGCTTGTCGCGCAGTTCCCCGCGCCCCTGAAATCTGGGTGTCCGAGGTGCGTTCGTACGTGCGGGGCCGCTGTGGCTTGTCGCGCCGTTCCCCGCGCCCCTACTGGGGCTCCTCCTTGCCTGCCAGGTGGCCGAAGTCGTGGTCCGGGAAGGGGGGTGGGGGGGCTACGTCCAGGCCGGAGTGGTGGTAGAGCTGGAGTTCTTGTTCGGGGGAGAGGTGCCGGCCCACGCCGAAGTCGGGGGCGTCCTTGATCAGGGCGCGTTCGAAGGGGACGCGCAGGGCCCCGCCGGCCAGCTCGCTGGGCTCCAGGGGGACGAAGGCGTCTCTGCTGAACAGGCCGGTGCGTATGGCCGCCCACTCCGGTACGCCGGTCGCGTCGTCGAGGTAGACCTCGTCGACCGTGCCGATTTTGGTGCCGTTGCGGTCGAACGCCTTGCGGCCTATCAGGTTGCGCGGATCGATGTCGGTCTGCACGGGCCCTCCAGCTGCTCGCAACTCATCCGTAAGCACTACGAAAGAGCACTTTGAGGAGGGCGGCCACTCGAGGGAACCCCGCTGGTACGCTGGGCAACGGCTGCTGACCCCGTGCGGGAGAGTCCTCCAGGCTTCATCGGAGGCGCCGAAGGAGCAAATCCTCCCCGGAATCTCTCAGGCCCACGTACCGCATGGACGAGGTCACTCTGGAAAGCAGAGCGGTGTTCGAGTCTTTTTGACGGGTTCCGCTCTCACCGACGGTGAAAGCCGGTGCGCCTTCACGGGCGGGCCGGTGAAGCTCTCAGGTTGAGATGACAGAGGGGGAGGCCGTCCGGGCACCCATGCAGTGGTGCCCCTCGAAGGTCGTCAGACCAGGAGGCCTCCGCAATGACCGCCCATCGTATTCCGCTCTCAGAGCTCGAACAGGGAATCCCCTTCGAGCAGCGCCACATCGGGCCCGACACCGAGGCCCGGGCCAAGATGCTCGCGCACGTGGGGTACGGCTCGCTCGACGAGCTGACGGCCACCGCGGTCCCGGATGTGATCAAGAACGCCGACTCGCTGGAACTGCCGGGCGCCCGCACCGAGGCCGAGGTACTGGCCGAGCTGCGTTCCCTCGCGGACCGCAACCAGGTGCTGGATTCCATGATCGGGCTCGGGTACTACGGGACGTTCACGCCGCCTGTCATTCTGCGCAATGTCATGGAAAGCCCTGCTTGGTACACCGCGTATACGCCGTACCAGCCTGAGATCTCGCAGGGGCGGCTGGAAGCGCTGCTCAACTTCCAGACCGTGGTCGCCGAGCTGACCGGTCTGCCGACCTCCGGGGCCTCGCTGCTCGACGAGGGCACGGCGGCCGCCGAGGCCATGGCGCTGTCGCGGCGCATGGGCAAGAACAAGAAGGGCCTGTTCCTGGTCGACGCGGACACCATGCCGCAGACGATCGCCGTGATCGAGACCCGCGCCGAGCCGACCGGCGTCGAGGTCGTCGTCGCCGACCTGAGCGACGGCATTCCGGCCGGGCTCGCCGAGCGCGAGATCAACGGCGTGCTCCTCCAGTACCCGGGCGCCTCCGGTGCCGTACGGGACCTCAAGCCCGTCGTCGAGCGGGCGCACGAGCTGGGTGCGGTCGTCACCGTCGCCGCCGATCTGCTCGCCCTGACGCTGCTCACCTCGCCCGGTGAGCTCGGCGCCGACATCGCGGTCGGTACGACCCAGCGCTTCGGTGTGCCGATGGGCTTCGGCGGGCCGCACGCCGGATACATGGCCGTCCGCGAGAAGTTCGCGCGCAGCCTGCCCGGCCGGCTCGTCGGCGTCTCGGTCGACGCGGACGGCAACAAGGCGTACCGACTCGCCCTGCAGACGCGTGAGCAGCACATCCGCCGCGAGAAGGCGACCAGCAACATCTGTACGGCTCAGGTGCTGCTCGCCGTGATGGCCGGCATGTATGCCGTCTACCACGGACCCCAGGGCCTGAAGTCCATCGCGCGGCGTACCCACCGGTACGCCACGATCCTCGCCGCGGGTCTGAAGGCCGGCGGGGTCGAGGTCGTCCACGAGGCGTACTTCGACACGCTCACCGTGCGGGTGCCGGGCAAGGCCGCCGAGACGCTCGCGGCCGCGCGCCGGGGCGGGGTCAACCTCCGTCTCGTCGACGCCGACCACCTGTCCCTCGCCTGCGACGAGACCACCACGCGGGCCCAGCTGGGCGCCGTCTGGGCCGCGTTCGGTGTCGACGGCGACGTTGCCGTGCTGGACGAGGCGACGGAGGACACCCTGCCGGCCGCGCAGCTGCGCACCGACGAGTACCTCACGCACCCCGTCTTCCACCAGTACCGGTCCGAGACCGCGATGCTGCGCTACCTGCGCCGGCTCGCCGACCGCGACTACGCGCTCGACCGGGGCATGATCCCGCTGGGCTCCTGCACGATGAAGCTCAACGCGACGACCGAGATGGAGCCGGTGACCTGGCCCGAGTTCGGGCAGCTGCACCCCTTCGCGCCCGCCGAGCAGGCGCAGGGCTATCTCACGCTCATCCGTGAGCTGGAGGAGCGGCTCGCCGAGGTCACGGGCTACGACAAGGTGTCGCTGCAGCCCAACGCCGGTTCGCAGGGCGAGCTGGCCGGTCTGCTGGCCGTACGCGGCTACCACCGGGCCAATGGCGACGAGCAGCGCACCGTCTGCCTCATCCCCTCGTCCGCGCACGGGACGAACGCCGCGAGTGCGGTGATGGCCGGGATGAAGGTCGTCGTCGTGAAGACCGCCGACGACGGCGAGATCGACGTCGAGGACCTGCGGGCCAAGATCGAGCAGCACCGCGACGAGCTGTCGGTACTGATGATCACGTACCCCTCGACGCACGGGGTGTTCGAGGGGCACGTCGCCGACATCTGCGCCCAGGTGCACGAGGCCGGCGGCCAGGTGTACGTCGACGGCGCCAACCTCAACGCGCTGGTCGGGCTTGCCAAGCCGGGTCACTTCGGCGGCGACGTCTCGCACCTCAACCTGCACAAGACGTTCTGCATCCCGCACGGGGGCGGCGGTCCGGGCGTGGGTCCGGTCGGGGTGCGCTCGCACCTGGCGCCGTATCTGCCGAACCACCCGCTGCAGCCCGCCGCGGGCCCGGAGACGGGCGTGGGCCCGATCTCGGCCGCTCCCTGGGGCTCGGCGGGCATCCTGCCCATCTCGTGGGCGTACGTCCGTCTCATGGGCGGTGAGGGGCTCAAGCGGGCCACGCAGGTCGCCGTGCTCAGTGCCAACTACATCGCCAAGCGTCTTGAGCCGCACTACCCGGTGCTCTACACCGGTCCCGGCGGGCTCGTGGCGCACGAGTGCATCATCGATCTGCGGCCGCTGACCAAGGCGACCGGTGTGAGCGTCGACGACGTCGCCAAGCGGCTGATCGACTACGGGTTCCACGCGCCGACGATGTCGTTCCCGGTGGCCGGCACGCTGATGATCGAGCCCACGGAGAGCGAGGACCTGACCGAGATCGACAGGTTCTGCGACGCGATGATCGCCATCCGCGCGGAGATCGAGAAGGTCGGTTCGGGCGAGTGGGCGGCGGACGACAACCCGCTGCGGAACGCCCCGCACACGGCCGCCGCGCTCGGCGACACCTGGGAGCACGCCTACAGCCGTGAGGAAGCCGTCTTCCCGGCCGGCGTCTCGGCCGCGGACAAGTACTGGCCGCCGGTGCGCCGGATCGACCAGGCCTACGGCGACCGGAACCTGGTCTGCTCCTGCCCGCCGCTGGACGCCTACGAAGAGTAATCACCGACAGACATGCGTCGGGGCCGGTTCCGGGATTGCTTCCCGGGCCGGCCCCTCGTGTGTCCGGACGGCCTGCCCCGCCGCCCTTGGTGCACCGCGCCGCTCAGGCGGCGGTCATCACGTCCAGTGCCACAGGGCGGTGTGGAGCGATGATCCGGCCGTCCGGCAGAAGCTCACCGGTGTCCTCGAAGAGGAGAACGCCGTTGCACAGCAGGCTCCATCCCTGTTCCGGGTGGTGCGCCACGAGAAGCGCGGCCTCCCGGTCGGCGGAGTCGGCTGTCGGGCACGGTGGCTGGTGCTGGCACATTGATGGGATCTTTCGCTTTGGTGTGAGGTCGGTGATCGGTGTCGTGTCTGTTCCGCGGCTCGAACTGATGCTCATTGCCGCCCCCCGTTTGTCAGATGGTCCGGAACCCAGTGTTGCCCTACGGGCGTCAATCCGCAGGGATTTGACGTCAGCGCTCCTCACAGGTTGATGACGCATCACCCGTGCGGACGGTTCATTCCAACTGGGCTGCCTTTTCGGGTGGTTCGTAATGGTCGGATGGGGCTAGTCCGGACGGGCCGGGGGTGCGCTGCGTCCATCGGACGTCACTCCACGCGACGCAGTCTCCGAGCGGTCACAGAGCGGAGTGGAGAAGTGCGCCCGTGCACAGCAGCGTGCCCCGCGGCCGGGGTGGGGCCGCGGGGCACGGAAGCCGGGGTGCGCTCAGGCGGGTGAGCCGAGCAGTGGGGCGGGCGTCGGTGTCGGCGTGAGCCGATGGGTCAGGACGGGCAGCAGCTCGGACACGCGGTGCGGCCGGTGCGCGGCGATGCCTGGCGGGGCGGGAGCCAGCGGCACCAGGAGATCGGTGGCCGCGGGACGGCCCTCGGCGCCGTCGGCCGCGCAGTCGCCGTGCAGCCAGAGTGTGAGCATGTAGAGCTCGGGTACGGACAACAGACGGGCCTGGTACGACCCGGTCATTGTCTCGGCCTGGCGCAGGGCGCGCTCGGTGGCGGTGACGTACGGGCCCTCGAAGAAGTGCGAGAAGGCCCAGCCGTCGGGGGTCAGCCTCGTTTCCGCGGCCGCCACGGCACGTTCGCCGCAGCGGATCAGGAAGCGCCACCCGGCCAGGCGGGTGGCGGAGGTGCCCGCCGGGGTGATCCGGTCGAGTACGTGGACGGGCAGAGGGAGATCGGGTGTGGCGGGTCCCTGGGCATTGCGCAGGGCCGGGGTACGCGCTTCACGGACCGCGGTGGGGGAACCGAGGGCGGTGAGGACGGTGCGCAACGCGGGCGCGGGAGCCGGGGGCACATGCAGCGGCATGGTGGGTCGCCTCTCATTCGACAGGCATGGTGGCGCGAGGGCGGGGGCGGACGGCGCTGTCAGCTCTCGGGTCAGAGGAGCGTGGGCCCAAGGTCCGGTCGTCAAAGTGACGTCGTTCGCCCGAAGGGTCGGCCGCGTGGCGGGCGGCACTTTGACGGCAGGACCTATCATGGCGGACGCCAACTCTCTGCCTCGTTCACGGAGTTTATACGACACGTGTTCTGACGGTGTTTCGTCTAGCCGTTCCGCGCATTAAGGGCAAGAGACAATTCGGTCGGCGTGACGAGCGTTTGGTCCTGGTTCTCCAGGGGTACCCGTCGATGACCTCGGAATATGCCACCGGGGTGGACGGCCGGTTCCTGTCGGCGTTTTTCACGACAGGGTCGATCGTCGAAAACTCGCACTGCCCCATGCCTGGTGAATGTGCCTGTGGGCAACCGCGTTCAGAGTAGCGCCCGGGGGGGCGTCCAGGGCGTTATCGATCACATTGCCTGGGCATCATCCCACGTGACCCGGGACATCAGCGGCCGGTTCGTCGGGCTGCCCAGTCGAGGAGGGACACTTCGATGGGGGAGAAGGTCGTGGCGGGGCCGATCGGCCTGTCCGATCGGCAGCGCTACCGCGAAAAGCTCCAGCAGTGTCTGGCGGGGCTGGCGCGGTTGCTGGCGGAGAAGCGGTTCGACCGCCCAAAGAATCTGATGGGCCTGGAGATCGAGCTGAATCTCGCCGGTCCTGACGGCATGCCGAGAATGATGAATGCGCAAGTACTTGAGCGCATCGCGAGCCGGGATTTCCAAACAGAACTCGCCATGTTCAATCTGGAAGTAAACATTGCTCCCCATCGGCTCGGCGGTCGTGTATTCGACCGGCTCGCCGAGGAGTTGCGCACGTCACTCGCATATGCCCACCGGAAGGCGAACGAGGTCGATGCCGGAATCGTGATGATCGGTATTCTGCCGACGATCGCCCGCGACGACCTGGTCTCCGCGAACCTTTCCGACGTGGACCGCTACACACTGCTCAACGACCAGATCGTGGCCGCCCGCGGCGAGGACTTCAGGCTGGACATCGAGGGAGTGGAGCGGCTCAGCTGCACCTCGGCGTCCATCGCGCCCGAAGCCGCCTGCACCTCCGTGCAGTTGCACCTCCAGGTCACGCCCGGACGCTTCGCCGACGTGTGGAACGCGGCGCAGGCGGTGGCCGCCGTCCAGGTCGCGGTGGGCGCCAACTCGCCCTTCCTGTTCGGCCGAGAGCTGTGGCGCGAGTCGCGGCCCCCGCTGTTCCTGCAGTCCACCGACACCCGTCCGCCCGAACTCCAGGCGCAGGGGGTCCGTCCGCGGACCTGGTTCGGGGAGCGGTGGATCTCGTCGGCGTACGACCTGTTCGAGGAGAACCTGCGTTTCTTCCCTCCCTTGCTGCCCATCTGCGACGAGGAGGACCCGAAGAGCGTCCTCGACGAGGGCGGCACGCCCCGGCTCGCCGAACTCGTGCTCCACAACGGCACCATCTACCGCTGGAACCGCCCGGTGTACGGCATCGACGACGGCGTCCCGCATCTGCGCGTGGAGAACCGTGTGCTGCCCGCGGGCCCCACGGTCACCGACGTCATCGCCAACGCGGCCTTCTACTACGGGCTGGTACGGGCCCTCGCGGGCGAGGCGCGGCCGGTGTGGACTCGGCTGCCCTTCGAGGCCGCGGCGGCCAACTTCGACCACGCCTGCCGGTACGGCATCGACGCGCGGCTGGAGTGGCCGCGGCGCGGCAGGTACGGCGGGACCACGCGGATGCCCGTGACCCAGCTGGTGCTGGACGAGCTGCTGCCGCTCGCGGCGGCGGGTCTGGACGCGTGGGGCGTCGAGCCGGCCGACCGGGACCTCTACCTCGGCGTCATCGAGGAGCGCTGCAAGAGGGGCGTCAACGGGGCCTCCTGGCAGTCCCGTACGTTCCACAAGGCGCTGGAGGGCGGCATGGGGCGGGATGCCGCGCTGGCCGCCACGACGAAACGGTACGCCGAGCTGATGCACCTCGGTGAGCCCGTGCACACCTGGCCGGTCGGGTTACCGGCGCCCGCCGTTTCGCTCGGGTGAGGTCGGCGGGGTGACGTGTGGTGGCCGGGTCAGCGGGGTGACATGTGGTGGTGGGGCCGGTGGGTGATCACTTCTGGTCGCCGGCCCGCACCACGGCTTTCAGGATCACCGAGTGGATCTGGGACGGGTCGGTGACCAGGTGGGCCGAGCCCCCGGTCGCCTCGGCGATCTCGTCGAGCTCCTTCTTGTCGGCCTCCGGCCCCACCGCGATCGCGATCAGCGGTACCGGGCGGTCCGGATCGGTCAGTTGCCGGAGCCGGCCGACGAGGGCGGAGCGCGAGATGCTCCCCGGATCCTCGTTCACGCCGTCGGTCAGCAGCACCAGCGCGTTGAACTTGCCCTTCGTGTAGGAGGCCGTGGCCTCCTTGTATGCCGCCAGGGTCGTGTCGTACAGGCCTGTGGCGCCGTCCTTGACCGGCTTCAGGCTGTCGAAGGCCGCGGACAGCAGGTCCCGCTGGGTGCTGCCGGCCGCGCGGCCGCCCAGCCGCTCGGCCGGGACGAGCACGCGGTAGTCGCGCTCGCCGTCGACCTTCCTGGAGAACGTCCAGAGACCCACCTCGTCCTCCGGGGTGAAGGTGGCCAGAGCCTGCGAGAGCGCCGCCTTGGTCACTTCCATCCGGGACTCGCTGGTGCCCGGCACCGGCTTCGACATCGACGTGGAGATGTCGACGACCGTGGTGAGCCGGGCGCTCTGCACGGTGATCGTCCACATGCCGAGGGCTTCCTCGATCTCCTTGTCCGTGGCGGGTGTGTCCGGCAGTGCCTTGTACGGCTGCGGCGCGCGGCCGCCGGCGCGGGTCACCAGCTTGTCCGGGATGTCGTCGTCATCCGTACGGAAACCGTGCTTCTCCAGGATCCGGCGGCCTTCCGGCTCGCCTAGGAGGGTCATGAACCGCAGTGCGGCCCGGCTCTCGTCCGTGGTCAGCGCCGGCTCGTCGACCAGCGCGAACGGGAAGTCGAGCAGGGGCGAGCCGTCCTTCGGGTAGAAGAGGTCGAGGTCGTCGCCGCTGTCCGCGGTCGTGTTGTACGCGAACGCCGCCTGCTCGGAGAGGATCAGTGCCTGGTTGCGTTTCGGGTTGCCCTGCTCGGTGCCCGAGAGGTCGCGCGGCAGGGTGTCCAGGACCTGGCTGTCGCTGTCGGAGGCGCGCAGCGAGAGGGCCTTCGCGGTGGCCGCCGCCAGGACGTCGCCGTCCTTGGCCTTGCCCACCGCGTGCGTCAGCCGGGTCAGGGCGAGCAGACCGGTGGCGCTGCGCGACGGATCGCCCGCCCCGAGCTTCAGCCGCTCGCTCGTCGTCGTCGCGTCGGCCAACTCGGTCCAGCTGTACGTCTTGACGGGCCACCCGAGCGACTTCGCGGCCGTCGGGATCATGGCCACGCCCACGGGTGACGAGGCGACGTTGCCCGCCGGTGTCACCGGAATCGACTTGCCGTCCGCCATGATCCGGCTCACCCACACACCCGAGTCCGGCACCCATGCCTCGAACTCGCTGGCGCTCTTCTCATTCGACCGCAGGGCGTCCGTGACCTTGTACGCCTCCCGTGCGGTCACCTGCACGTCGAGGCAACTGCCGTCGGACGTCACGTCGTTGTCCCGGGCGTAGCCTGCCGCGTCCTTGAGCGCGGGCGCGATGCCGGGAGCGGCGGCGATCCGCAGGCGTACGGCACTGTCCCAGCAGGACGAGCCGAAGGAGAGCACACCGCCGTCGACCGCGGCGGCCGTGCCCGCGGCGGCAGCGAGCAGGAGGGCCGTCGTGAGCGCCACGTTGCGGCGCCGCGCGCGCCGCCGGGGGCCGGTGGCGCCCCTCCGGAACCCGTCGGGCAAGCTGTGACGTCCCATGGCGGTCGTGCCTTCCCTGGTCGAACTGGATTCGTTGAAGCCGTGAAATGGCCGAATGCTATGGCATCGGGGGAGGGGTGCCCGCAGGGCGTCCGTCCCCCCGACGGCTCGTCGCGCACGATCTTCGCAACTTCTTTCGAGACCCTAGCGGGGCGAAGATGGGGATGAGGCGGGATTGCTCAACTGGAGGCAGGAGTGCACGTGGAGGTAGGGACGGTGGCTGATTCCTTTCCCGAGGACCGGCCCACACGGCGGATTCTCCGCGACGAGACGCTGCTCGTACTGGGTGTCTCGCTCGGGGCCAGCGGGGTCTCCGCGCTGATCAGCTTTGTCGGCTCGGCCACCAAACCGGGAGGTCTCAAGGACCAGGCGGCCACGCTCAACGCCTCGGCCGCGCCCGGCCGTCCCTGGCTCGATCTGGCGTGGCAGCTGTTCGGGATCGCTTCCGCGCTGGTGCCGGTCGCCCTCGTCGCGCACTTTCTGCTGCGTGAGGGAAAGGGGCTGCGCACGCTCGGCTTCGACCGCACCCGTCCGTGGCCGGACCTCGCCCGGGGCGCCGCGATCGCCGCGGTGATCGGCAGCTCGGGCATCGCCTTCTATCTGGCGGCCCGCGGACTCGGCTTCAACCTCACCGTGGTGCCCGAGGCGCTGCCCGACGTCTGGTGGAAGTACCCGGTACTGATCCTCTCCGCGATCCAGAACGCGGTCCTGGAACAGATCATCGTTGTCGGGTATCTGCTGCGCCGCCTCGACCAGTTGGGCTGGACACCGTTCGGCGCCCTGGCGGCCAGCTCGGTGCTGCGCGGCTCGTACCACCTCTACCAGGGCATCGGCGGGTTCATCGGCAACATGGTGATGGGCGTGGTCTTCGTCTACCTGTACCGCCGCTGGGGCCGCGTCGGACCGCTGGTGGTGGCCCACTCGCTGCTCGACATCGGGGCGTTCGTCGGGTACGCGCTCCTGGCGGGGAAGGTGGGCTGGCTGCCCACCGCGTGAACAGCGGGAAGCCTGAACAGTGCGAAGGGGGCGTACGAGATCTCGTACGCCCCCTTCGCACTGTTCAGGCGAGCAGTTCGCCCTCGATGACGGTGACCGCGCGGCCGGTGAGCAGCGTGCGGTCGCCGCGGAGTTCGGTCCGTACGAGGCCGGAGCGGGACGAGGCCTGGCGGCCGGTGAGGCCGGTGCGGCCGAGGCGCTCGGACCACAAGGGCGCGAGGGCGGTGTGGGCGCTGCCGGTGACCGGGTCCTCGTCGATGCCGATGTTCGGGAAGAAGCAGCGGGAGACGAAGTCGTAGCCCTCGGAGGGGTCCCCGGCGCGGGCCGTGGCGATGATGCCGCGCTCGGAGTGGCGGGCGAGTGACGCGAGGTCGGGGGAGAGGCCCAGGACCGTCTTCTCGTCGGCGAGTTCGACCAGCAGGTCGCCGACGTTCGGACCGGTGTCATGGGCGGTGAGCGGCTCGGCTCCGAGCGCCTCGGCGATGCCCTGCGGGACCTCGACCGGGGTGAGCGGGGCCGTCGGGAAGTCCAGGGTGATCGAGCCGTCGTCGTGCGCGGTGGCGATGAGCACACCGCTCCTGGTCGCGAACCGTACCGGTCCCTGGGCGGCGCCCGTCGTGGCCAGTACGTGGGCCGTGGCGAGTGTCGCGTGGCCGCACATCGCCACCTCGGCGGTGGGCGTGAACCAGCGCAGCGCCCAGTCGGCCTCTCCACCCGCCGGGAGGGGGTGGGCGAACGCGGTCTCGGCGTGGTTGACCTCCAGGGCCACGTTCTGGAGCCAGGCGTCGTCCGGGAAGGACGTGGAGGCGTCGAGGAGGAGGACCCCGGCCGGGTTGCCGGCGAAGGGGCGGTCGGTGAAGGCGTCGACGATTCGAATCCGCATGGGGCAGACGCTAGGCGCTGATCGGAGGCCCGGGCCAAGGCCAATCCGGGGCGGGTGGACCGGTGGTGGGGCGTGGGGACTCGTGGACGTGCGTGCGTGGCGGCGACGTCCTCTTTCGTCGGCCTTTCGTCGGCCTTTCGTCGGCGGGCCTTGTCAGCCGAACTGTTCCGATATATCGTTGACGCATCGCGACAGATCAACGATCGAATGGAGTGATTGCGATGCGTTCCCATGGAGAGGAATACGGACCGGGGTTCGGCCCCGGTGAAGGACGTGGCCGCGGGCGCGGCGGCCCCGGACACCCCGGTCGGGGTGGTTTCGAGGGCCGGCGTTCCGCCTTCGGTCCCTTCGGACCCGGTTTCGGTGGTCCCGGCTTCGGCCCGGGCCCCTGGGGCGGGCGCGGAGGCCGGGGCGGACCGCGCGGCAGGGCGCGGCGGGGCGACGTACGCGCGTCGATCCTGGCCCTGCTCAAGGACCGGCCGATGCACGGCTACGAGATGATCCAGGAGATCGCCGAGCGCAGTGGCGGGGCGTGGAAGCCCAGCCCCGGTTCGGTGTACCCCACCCTTCAGCTTCTGGAGGACGAGGGGCTGATCAGCAGTGCGACCGAGGGCGGCAAGAAGCTGTTCTCGCTCACCGACGCCGGCCGTACCGCGGCCGACGAGGGCCCGGACGCGCCCTGGGAGGACGCCGGGCGCGGGGTCGACTGGGAGGCGCTGAGCGACATCCGGCAGGCCGGCTTCGGTCTGATGGAGGCGTTCGGGCAGGTCTGGAAGACCGGCAGCAAGGAGCAGCGCGAGAAGGCGCTGACCGTCATCAACGACGCGCGGAAGAAGCTGTATCTGATCCTCGCCGACGAGGACTGATGGTCCGCCAATGGGGGGTACTTCGACTTCGAGGTACCCCCCTTCAGCGTGTGACGACGAGTGTGTGACGGCCCCTTCCGGGCCGCTCTAGGCCACCAGTCCGCCCAGCTTGCGCAGCGACTCGTTGAGGGCCGCCGTCGCCGAGTCCTTCAGTTTGCCCGCCATCAGCGAGACGGCGGCGCCCGTGAACTCGCCGTCGATACGGACGGTCGTGCCCTCGCCGTCGGGGGTCAGCGTGTAACGCGTGGCGACGATCACGGCCATCGGGCCCTTGCCGCGGATCGCGAGCGTGCGCGCGGCCTCCACCTCCTCGATGGTCCAGTTGACCTCGGCGGGGAAGCCCATCATCTTCATGTTCTCCTCGAAGGTGCCGCCGACTTCGAGCGTCTCGGGACCGCCCTTCGGGAAGTTGGTGTGGGTGGAGTTCCACTCGCCGTACGAGGAGAAGTCCGTGAGCTGTGCCCAGACCTTCTCGGCGGGCGCCTCTATCCGTGCTTCCGCGCTGACTTCGGCCATGCGACCACCCCTCGTCTCGGGTGCTGCGCCGGGCGCAGCTGGCTACGGTGTCGCGGAACGTAGCCGCAGGACCCTCAACATTCAATACTGATGAACCGTCAGGAAGTGTGGAGACGGGGGACGGCGGCCGGGAGACGGTGCGAGGGGCCGGGGGCTCCGGGTGGGCGCTCAGCCGACCCGTCGTATCACCGCCGCGTCGAACAGGTCCCAGGCCTGCGGGTACGGCCCTTCGTCGTGGCAGTGCCAGGCGTCCCAGAACAGATCGGCGGGCAACGCGTCGTCGGGGGCGTGGACCTGGTACACGTACTGCCTGCCGTCGATGGCCGGCAGGGCCACCAGCCAGCACCTGCTGTCCATGCTGCGTTGGACGAGCGCCGGTGCGACGCGGTTGCGAGAGGGGCGCAGGGCAAGGCGGCGCGCGCCGGTCGGGGGAAACGGCGTGATGTCATCCGTAAGGAGGAGGAGCCGGACAGTGATGCCCACCCTGTGTCGGACGCGAGAATGCTTCCCCGCGAGGATGACTCGATCCGAAGAGGCTGATGGGGTAAGGGATGTGCAATCCCGTACTTCCCAGCAGCAGGCCGCCGGGCACGACCCGGTCCGCGTGGACATCGAGGCCCGGCTCGGCGCGGAGCTGGCAGCGGTGGTCATCGGTGCGCGCAGACGAGCGCTGCGGGACGGGGACCGGCAGATAGACACCGCCCATCTGCTGCACACGCTCCTGGAGTCCGACCCCGAGGTGCGCGAGGTGTTCGACAGCGGCCCTCAGGTCGCCCGGCTGCTCGGCTACCTCGTCCAGCGCAGCATCGGCTACGGGCTCCGCTGGCAGAGCTCCGTCGAGGACTCCGGTGCCATACCCGTGGTGACCGAGGACGGGTGGTCGCCGGTGGCGGCGGGGCCTTCATGCACGCCACCCACACCGTGCCGCGC
>NZ_JAPWHT010000286.1:0-13357 GCF_027270795.1 Streptomyces sp. ActVer | reverse complement strand
GCTGCTCTCCCCGCACCACTGCTCCAAGAAGGTCATGTATGCGCCGGGGGAGGACGGCGAGGAGGGGCGCAAGCAGGACATCCTCGCCGCCGCCGAGGCAGCGAAGGCCGCCGCGGCAGCCCCGGCTCCGGCCGCGGCCGCCCCGAGCACCGCGAAGAAGGCCCCGACCCTGGAGGCCTCCCCGCTCCGCGGCCAGACCGTGAAGATGCCCCGCATCCGCAAGGTCATCGGCGACAACATGGTCAAGGCCCTGCACGAGCAGGCCCAGCTGTCCTCGGTCGTCGAGGTCGACGTCACGCGGCTGATGCGCCTGCGCGGCCAGGCGAAGGACTCCTTCGCGGCCCGCGAGGGCGTCAAGCTCTCCCCGATGCCGTTCTACGTGAAGGCGGCGGCCCAGGCGCTGAAGGCCCACCCGGCCGTCAACGCCCGGATCAACGTCGAAGAGGGCACGATCACCTACTTCGACACCGAGAACGTCGGTATCGCGGTGGACTCCGAGAAGGGCCTGATGACCCCGGTCATCAAGCACGCGGGCGACCTCAACATCGCCGGCATCGCGAAGGCCACCGCCGACCTGGCGGGCAAGGTCCGGGCCAACAAGATCACTCCGGACGAGCTGTCCGGTGCGACCTTCACGATCTCGAACACCGGCTCGCGCGGCGCGCTCTTCGACACGATCATCGTGCCGCCGAACCAGGTCGCGATCCTGGGCATCGGCGCCACGGTCAAGCGTCCGGCGGTCATCGAGACGGAGGAGGGTACGGTCATCGGCGTCCGCGACATGACCTACCTGACGCTCTCCTACGACCACCGCCTGGTGGACGGCGCCGACGCCGCCCGCTACCTGACGGCGGTCAAGGCGATCCTGGAGGCGGGCGAGTTCGAGGTCGAGCTCGGCCTGTAGTTCCGCCCCCGCCACATCGCACGACGAGGTGCCCCCGCCCGGTTTTCCGGGCGGGGGCCCTTTGCGTTGGGGTCACTCTGCGGGCCGGTGGGGGCTGGTCGCGCAGTTCCCCGCGCCCCTAAAAGATGAAAAGCCGGGGGCGCAGCCCCGCTTTTCAGGGGCGCGGGGAACTGCGCGACCAGCCACAACGGACCCGCACCCGCCAAACCACCGCAGCACCCACCCCCTCACGCGCCCACCCTCAGCGGAGCAGCGCGTGTAAGTCTCGTCTCACCTGCACGAAAGCGCCCCCGGCACCTCTCCCCACGCCGGACCCGGCCTTATTGTCTAGAAGTCAACGCCCTCGGGGCCGGAGCGCCCCTACCCAAGGAGCTTCAATGACCGCGCCCGTCGTCCACTCGCTCCGCGAACAGATCCGCGAGCACATCGTGGAGGGGATCGTCAGCGGTCGCTGGAAGCCGGGCGAGCGGATCGTGGAGCGCCGGATCGCCACCGAGCTGGAGGTCAGCCAGACCCCCGTGCGGGAGGCCCTGCGCGAGCTGGAGTCGCTGCGCCTGATCGAGTCGGCCCCCAACAAGGGCGTACGCGTACGCAATCTCACCGCGGCGGACCTGGAGGAGAGCTACCCCGTGCGGGCCGGTCTGGAGGCCATCGCGGCCGAGCTGGCCGCCGAGCGGCTGGCCGCCGACTGCTCGTCGCTCGAACCGCACGTCACCGCCCTGTACGAGGCCGACCGCAAGGCCGACGGCACCGGCCAGGTCCGCCACACGGTGGCCTTCCACCGCGAGCTGGTGCGCGCCGCGGGCAACTCCGTGCTGCTGCACACCTGGGAGGGCCTCGGCATCGAGGTCTTCACGGCCCTGTCGATCCGCTGGCTGGGCACGGTCCAGCAGTCGTACGCGGAGGAGCACGAGGCGCTGGTGGAGGCGTTCCGCCGCCGGGACCCGCTGATCGCGGAGCTGGTGAAGGCGCATGTACTGGGCTGCGCGCCGAGGACGGGCAGCGAGCCTTCCTAGCCACGCCCGCCGCGCGGCGATGGGCCGGAACACCGGAGCACAAGCCCGCTCAGAAGTACCCTCACCTGCGAAGACAAGGCACGCGGTGCCCTGCACCGAGACACCCCGTGCCTACTTTCTCGCGATCAAGAGGTTTTGCCCTTCAACCCTTTGATCGATCATCGATCAGCGAGTTACAGTCATCGGCGGGCTCCCACCAGAGCCTGCCGCCCTGTCCTGCCAAAGACCAAGGGCACCCCCGAAAACCCCTTGCCGACGAGGGAACCCCCCTCCGCATCCGGGAGGCGGCGCAATGACCGACCCCACCGCAATCCAGCCGAGCGAGCTCGACCAGCTCCCGGACCGTGACCCGGAGGAGACCGCCGAATGGCAGGCCTCCCTGGACGCCGTCACCAAGGCGGCCGGGCCGCACCGTGCCGCGTACCTGATGCGGCGCACGCTGGAGCGTGCCGAGGGCAACGGCCTAGCGCTGCCCAAGCTCCTCGAGACTGACTACGTCAACACCATCCCGACCGCCGCCGAGCCCACCGTGGACGGCGACGAGGCGATGGAGCGCAGGATCACCGCGTGGAACCGCTGGAACGCGGCCGCGATGGTGACCCGGGGCGCGAAACACGGCGTGGGCGGCCACATCGCCACCTTCGCCTCCGCGGCCTGGCTCTACGAGACCGGCTTCAACCACTTCTTCAAGGGCAAGGAGGCCGACGGGTCCGGCGACCAGCTCTACATCCAGGGCCACGCCTCCCCCGGCATCTACGCCCGCGCCTTCCTCGACGGCCGGCTGAACGAGACGCACCTCGACAACTTCCGCCAGGAGGCGGGCGGCAACGGCCTCCCGTCGTACCCGCACCCGCGGCGCCTGCCGTGGCTCTGGGAGTTCCCGACGGTGTCGATGGGCCTCGGCCCGCTGTCGGCGATCTACCAGGCGCGCTTCAACCGCTATCTGACCAACCGCGGCATCAAGGACGTGTCCCAGTCGCACGTCTGGGCCTTCCTCGGTGACGGCGAGATGGACGAGCCGGAGTCGACGGCGGCACTCGCACTCGCCTCCCGCGAGGGTCTGGACAACCTGACCTTCGTCATCAACTGCAACCTCCAGCGCCTCGACGGCCCGGTCCGCGCGAACTTCAAGATCGTGCAGGAGCTGGAGGCCCAGTTCCGCGGTGCCGGCTGGAACGTCATCAAGTCGCTGTGGGGCAACGCCTGGGACGAGCTGTTCCGGCTCGACACCACCGGCGCCCTGGTCCGCCGTCTCCGTGAGGTCCCGGACGCGCAGGTGCAGACGTACCAGACCCGTGACGCCGCCTACATCCGCCAGGACTTCTTCGGCGCCGACCCGGCTCTCGTCGAGCTGGCGAAGCTGCTGAGCGACGACAAGATCCTGGAGTGCTTCCACCTCTCGCGCGGTGGTCACGAGGCGCGCAAGGTGTACGCGGCCTACAAGGCGGCCGTCGAGCACAAGGGCGCGCCCACCGTGATCCTCGCGCAGACGGTCAAGGGCTTCACCCTCGGCGAGGGCTTCGCGTCGAAGAACGCCAACCACCAGATGAAGAAGCTGTCGACGGACGAGTTCAAGCAGATGCGTGACCTGCTCGAACTGCCCATCAAGGACAGCGACTTCGTCGACGGTGTGGTCCCCTACGGCCACCCGGGCGCCGACTCCCCCGAGGTCCGCTACCTCCAGGAGCGCCGCGCGGCCCTCGGCGGTCCGGCCCCGGCCCGCCGTACGCACGCGGTCGCCCCGCTGCCCGCCCCCGCCGACAAGGCGTTCGCGGCCTTCGACAAGGGCTCCGGCTCGCAGAACGTGGCGACGACCATGGCCTTCGTGCGCCTGGTCAAGGACCTGGTCCGCGACAAGACGTCCGGCAAGCGCTGGGTGCCGATCGTCCCCGACGAGGCGCGCACCTTCGGCATGGAGAGCCTCTTCCCGTCCCTCGGCATCTACTCGCCGAAGGGCCAGACGTACGAGCCGGTCGACCGCGACCAGCTGATGTACTACAAGGAGGCCAAGGACGGCCAGATCCTCAACGAGGGGATCACCGAGGCCGGTTCGATGGCCGACTTCATCGCCGCGTCCACCGCGTACTCCACGCACGGCGAGACGATGATCCCGTTCTACATCTTCTACTCGATGTTCGGCTGGCAGCGCACGGCCGACCAGATGTGGCAGCTCGGCGACCAGCTCGGCCGCGGCTTCCTCGTCGGCGCCACGGCCGGCCGCACGACGCTGACGGGCGAGGGCCTGCAGCACGCGGACGGACACTCGCCGGTCATCGCGGCGACCAACCCGGCCGCCCTGTCGTACGACCCGGCGTTCGCCTACGAGGTCGCGACGATCGTCAAGGACGGTCTGCGTCGGATGTACGGCGAGGCCGCGCCCGGCGAGGACCAGAACGTCTTCTACTACCTCACCGTCTACAACGAGCCGATCCCGCAGCCCGCGAAGCCGTCGGGGCTCGGTATCGACGAGGGCATCGTCAAGGGCCTCTACCGCTTCAACACGGCGGAGTCGGCCGGCGTCCAGGTCAACGCCGCCAACGCCGCGCGCATCCAGCTGCTGGGCTCCGGCACGGCGATCCACTGGGTCCTGGAGGCGCAGAGGCTGCTCGCCGAGGAGTGGGGCGTGGCCGCGGACGTCTGGTCCGCCACGTCCTGGACCGAGCTGCGGCGCGACGCCCTGGAGGCCGACGCGGCGCTGCTGCGCGGCGAGGACCGGGTGCCGTACGTCCGTCAGGCGCTGCAGGGTGCCGAGGGGCCCGTCCTCGCGGTCTCCGACTACATGCGGCAGGTGCCCGACCAGATCGCGCAGTGGGTCGAGCAGGACTACTCGTCGCTCGGTGCGGACGGGTTCGGCCTGTCCGACACCCGTGAGGCCGCTCGCCGGCACTTCGGTGTCGACGCGCAGTCGATCGTCGTGGCGGCGTTGGCGCAGCTTGCTCGGTGCGGCGAGGTGCCGGCGTCTGCGGTGAAGGAAGCGCGGGAGCGGTACGGGTTGTAGTTCGGCTGCCGGTGGGCTGTGGCTGGTCGCGCAGTTCCCCGCGCCCCTGAAAAGCGGGGCTGCGCCCCTGGCTTTTCATCTTTTAGGGGCGCGGGGAACTGCGCGATCGGCCCCCACCGGGCCCGCACTCGCCCACCCGGCAAAATGAACGCATGCGTGCTGCCCGGCTCATCAAGATGGTGTTGCTGCTCCAGTCCCGGCCGTCGATGACCGCCGCCGAGCTCGCTCGGGAGCTGGAGGTGTCGGAGCGGACGATCACCCGGGACGCGCAGGCCCTGTCGGAGGCCGGCGTCCCGGTGTACGCGGACCGCGGCCGGGCCGGCGGGTACCGGCTGATCGGCGGGTACCGGACCCGGCTGACCGGGCTCGCCAGGAGCGAGGCCGAGGCCCTGTTCCTCTCGGGCGTGCCCGGCGCGCTCCGGGAGATGGGCCTGGAGGACGCCGCCTCCGCCGCCCGGCTCAAGGTGTCCGCGGCCCTCCTCCCCTCCCTCAAGGACGCCTCCCGCACCGCGTCCCAGCGTTTCCACCTGGACGCCCCCGCCTGGTTCGCCGAGCCCAAGACGCCCGAGCTGCTGCCCGCGGTCGCGGAGGCGGTGTGGGACGACCGTCGGATCACCGCGCGCTACCGGCGCCAGGAGACCGATGTGGAGCGCGAGTTGGAGCCGTACGGGCTCATCCTCAAGGCGGGCGTCTGGTACGTGTGCGCCCGCGTCACCGATCCCGGGTCCTTCCGCGTCTACCGCATCGACCGGTTCACGTCGGTCGAGTCCGGCGACGAGCGCTTCAGCCGCGACGAGGGGTTCGACCTGCCGGGCTTCTGGGCGGAGCGGTCGGCCCAGTTCGCGCGTTCGCTCCTGCGGGCGACGGTCGTGGTGCGGCTCACCGAGGCGGGCGCGCGGCGGCTGAAGCACACCGTCGATCCGCTCTCCGCGCAGGAGGCCCTGGCCGTGGCCGACCCGCCCGACGACGCGGGCCGGGTGACGGTCACGTTGCCGGTCGAGTCGCACAACGTGGCGTACACCCAGCTCCTCTCCCTCGGCCCCGAGGTGGAGGTCCTGGAGCCGTCCGAACTCCGTGAACGCTTCGCCGAGGCGGCGGCCAGGACTGCGGCCTACTACGACGCGCAGGGGTGAAGGCTCGGCGCCGCGGGCTACCGGTAGCCCGTGACGTCCGCCGGCTTGCCCTGTGACTCCACCTCGATCATGTAGCGCCATGCGTCGGGCGCCGAGCCGTCGACGTCCGTGAAGCCGTACTCCTGGGCGAGGCCGCCGCTGGAGAGCGACTGTCCGTTCCAGCGGGCCGCGTCGGGGTCGGCGGCGAGCGCGACCAGGGCCCGTCCGACGTAGGTGGGCGTCTCGGAGATCGCGAAGTGCGGGACGTGCGCGCAGGCGTCCCGCCAGTTCTCCTCGGTGACCTTGAAGGCGGTGTCGAGCATCGCCTCCGAGCGCAGCCAGCCCGGAGTCAGGCAGACCGCCGTACAACCGTGCTCCTTGAGCTCCTCCCCCAGGTCGTGGGCCATGCGGATGGGGGTGGTCTTGGCGAGGTCGTAGAAGAACGGCTTGCGGTAGCGGCGGTTGTACTCCTCCGTGCCGTCGGTGACCTCGACGAGCAGCCCGCCGGGGTTGCGGACGAGGAGCGGCAGCGCGGTGTGGCTGGTGATGACGTGCGACTCGATGCCGAGGCGCATGATCCGCAGCCCCTTGTCGAGGTCCATGTCCCACATGTCGGGCTGCTTCTCCGCCGACCAGTCGAGGAGGACGTCGCCGCCCCACATGTCGTTGACGAGGATGTCGAGGCGGCCCTGCTCGCGGTCGATGCGGCCGACGAGGGCGCGTACCTGGCCGGGCTCCAGGTGGTCCGTCGGGACGGCGATGCCCCGGCCGGTGGCGCCCGCGGCCTCGTCGCCCAGTTCGGCCGTCTCCTCGATGGTCTCGGTGGTCCGGCCGACCTCGCTGACGTGCTCGCGTGTCGTGCGTCCCGTCACGTACACGGTGGCTCCGGCGCGGCCCAGTTCCACCGCCATGGCCCGTCCGGCGCCGCGTGTGGCACCGCCGACCAGGGCGACCTTTCCCTTCAGTTGCGGGGCGGACTGCTGCGCTGAGGTCTGTGCTGTCGTCTCCATGGTCCGAGCATCGCGCCGAATACCGACATCTGCTGTCGGACTTTCCGTGGGCATGTGCGCGCATAACGATCTGCCTGTCCCCGGGTGCGCGGGCCGGGTCGAGGCCCGATGCTTGTCCCGTGATGGACGAGACGGAGTTCTGGGAGCTGGTGGACGCGACCCGCGAGGCCGCCGAGGGCGACCCCGAGGAGCAGGCCGACCTGCTCGTGGAGCGGCTCGTCCAGTTGGACCCCGAGATGGTCCTGGACTTCGCCCGTCATTTCGAGGCCCGCTACAACCGTGCGTACATGTGGGACCTGTGGGGCGCGGCCTGGATCCTGCTCGACGGGGCCAGCGACGACGCCTTCGACTTCTTCCGCTGCTGGCTCATCGGCCAGGGCCGGGAGGTGTACGAGGCCGCCGTGCACGATCCCGACAAGCTCGCCGAGCTGCTCACGGACTTCGACGACGAGGTCGACGGGGACGGTGAGGAACTGGGCTACGCGGCGGACGAGGCGTACGAACAGCTCACCGGCACGGTCGCCCCGGACCTCGGCATTCCGGCGGCGCCGCCCGAGCCGCTGGGCACCGCGCTTGACCTGGAGAACCAGGCACAGCTGGCGGAGCGCTTCCCCCAGCTGTGGGACCGGTTCGCGGACTGACGGGCGGTCCCAGCAGCGGACCGACGGGCAGTCCCACCGGGAGAGCCCTCTTCACCGGGAGAGCCCGTCTCACCAGGAGGAGCCGCGCGGGCCCGCCGTACGGATCTGGTGCGCGGGGGCGACCACGGCGGCGGGCCAGGCGGCTGCCGTGGGCGAGCCGTCCTTGCGTCCGCTCAGCGGCGGCGCCGCGTTCGCCCGGTCCAGTGCGGACGCGGTGACGGCGGACGGCCCCACCACCACGGCTGCCACCACACAGGCCACGGTCCACGGGCTGCGTGCGGCCCGTGCCCACAGCGAAGTCCCCCGGGTCTGCTGCTCCTTGCGACTGCTCATGATCCCCACCTCCGGTCAGTGCGTGCCTCGACGCTAGAAGGCGTGGCTCGGGGTGATCCGTGAGCCGCCTGTGGCGTACCTGTGAGGCGTGACGGGGAGCGGCGGGGCGGGCGGGAGCCTGACGGAAGGGCGCAGGCCCCTAGCGCCTGCCCTGGAGTTGGGCCGCGTGTTCCCTGATCTCGGGCAGCCGGGCCATCAGGGCGGCGCCCGGGCAGGCGGTCCAGTAGCCGTCGGTGTGGCCGGAGACGGCGGTGAAGGTCCCGCGGGTGCCGGCCGGGAACCTGCTCAGGCTGTTGGTGGAGACGAGCCGCACCGGGGCTCGCGGGTCGATGCCCACAAGGCCGAGTTTCCAGGCGGCGACGGCCGCTATGGCGTCGGTCATGGCCTTGGGGACCGGCACGCCCGCGGTGAAGGTTCCTATCGCGGCGATGCCCGCCGTGCCCACGTTGAAGCCCTGGGTGTGCGCGCCGACGACGGCGCGGTCGATGCCGCCCGCCCGGCCCTCGTAGATCGTGCCGCAGCGGTCGACGAGGAAGTTGTAGCCGATGTCGTCCCAGTGCCGGACCCCGGCCTGTCCCGCGTACAGGTAGCGGATGATCTTGGGAGCGTCGGCGCAGTCGTAGTCGTTCGGCGAGTCGGTGTGGTGCACGAACACGGCGGTCACGCGGCCGGCGTACCGGGTCGGCGGCCGGGTGTAGGCGGCGTCGGCCAGCCAGCGTTCTCTCGGCACGATGGGGGGCCGGGCGGCCTGGTGCCCCGCGGCGGCCCGCGCCGCGACGGGACGCCTGGCCTCACCCGGCGTGCGGTCGACCCCCACGGCACACAGCACGAGACCGGTGACGGCGACCAGGCCGGGGACACAGGCGAGGGCGATGCGCGCGGGCCGGGGTATGCGGGCCAGGGCCGAAGGACGCGGCTCGGTATCGGCGGACGGACGGGGCCCGGTATCGGTGGACGAACGGGGCCCGGTGTCGCCGTCGGCTTCGGGCCCGGTCCGCCGGAGCACCCTTCGCCACCGTGCGCGAACCACCCGCAGCGCGCCACGGGCGCGGTGTGGCGGAGGGGTTCCATGGGCGCACATGGGATCCACTCTCCGGGACAGTCGGGCCGTCCGCGATGTGTGCTGTGCCACCCGGTGGAACCAACGTCCCGGTCCGAGACGTTTCTACAGGTCCACGCACGCGTGCCGGATGGCCGGTTTCCACGTGCGCGTACCTGATCACTGGGCCCTCCTGGCACGTACTAGGAGACCCAAGAGAAAGGGAGCTCCGTGGACCTGCTCGACATCCTGCTGTTGCTGGTGATCCTCGGTTATGCGGCGTCCGGCTACCGGCGCGGGCTCGTCGCGGGCTGTGTGTCGCTGGCCGGCTTCGTGGGCGGTGCCGTGATCGGCGTATGGGTGCTGCCCTGGATGATGGACCTGGTGGAACCGGGGACCACTGCGGCGACGGTCACGGCGGTGCTCACGGTGCTGCTGCCCGCCGCCGCGGGCCACGAGCTGGCGGGCCGGCTGGGGGTGAAGCTCCGGCGCGAACTGGACCGGGGTCCCCTGCGCACGGTCGACGGCGTGGGCGGCGCGGCGGCCAACGCGGTCGCCGTGATGCTGGTGGCGTGGGTCGCCGCGAGCGTCCTCGGCGCGTCCGCCTCGCCCGTGGTCACCTCGTCGATCCGTAACTCCGCGCTGCTCGGCGCGGTGCAGGACTCGATGCCGGACGCCACCCCGGCCTGGTTCTCCCGGGCCACCTCGGCGCTCACGGAGGCGGGCTTCCCGCAGGTCTTCAACCCCTTCGAGAACGAGCCGGCGGCGAGCGTCGCCAAGCCCTCCGGGGACAGCGTCACCGCGGCCGCCACCCGGGCCGCCCAGCGCTCCACCGTGAAGGTCGAGGGCTCGGTCGGCACCCAGGGCCGCGAGGGCAGCGGTTTCGTGTACGCGCCGGAGCACGTGATGACCAACGCGCACGTGGTGGCGGGCATCGACGAGCCGACCGTCCGCGTGGGCGGCACGGGCAAGGCGTACGAGGCGAGGGTCGTCCTCTTCGACCCGGAGAAGGACGTGGCCGTACTCGACGTGCCGGGCCTGAAGGCGCCCGTGCTGCCCTTCGACGACAGCGCGACCCGCGGCGACGCGGCCGTGGTCGCGGGTTACCCGGAGGACGGCGGCCTCGACCTCCAGGCGGCCACCGTCGCCAACAAGATCAACGCCAGGGGCCAGAACATCTACGGCTCCGACCCGGTGACCCGCGAGATCTACTCGATCCGCTCCACGGTCCGCCCCGGCAACTCCGGCGGCCCGCTGCTGACCACCACCGGCAAGGTCTACGGCGTCGTCTTCGCCCGCTCCACGAGCGACAACGAGACGGGTTACGTGCTGACCGCCGACGAGGTCGCGGCCGACGCGCAGCGCGCGGCGAAGGCCAAGGCAGCGGTGGACACGGGCGACCTCGTCACCTCCTGAGCCCGGAACCGCACGGGCGGCTCCCGAGCCTCAGAAGCGGATTCCGCCGTCCGTGCAGGGGGCCATGGCGGACCTCTCACCTTAGGGGTTACCGAACACTTGCCCCGAGCACTCCCCTTCCCGGTGAACGTGCGGCGCAAATCGCCCTGCGGCACCCCGAAGAGCTCGATGACACCGCACATTCAGCTTGTCCGGTAAACGAGTTGTCGGACCTACCGCCGGGTGGGCGGGAAGTAACGCCTGTGGAGGCCCGGGTAAGACCACACCCCTCGGGGAGCGGCAGGGGCCTGCGAAGCAGGAACCCAAGGTGGTGCCACATCGTGGTACGGACCGTAATCGCCCACGCGGACGAGGACGCCAATTCCGCAGCAAGCAGGACGCGCGGGACGGGCCGCTGCTCGCCAAGATCAGCGGCCCGCCGGGCGCTGCTGCGGGCGTCCGCCGAGGACCCGGCTCTGCGCGCGGTCTGGTACCGCGTGAACCAGGAGTCCGAGGACAAACTCATCCCCCTGGTGGCGCGGCTGGCGGGCGACGGCGCCGACCCGCTGGAGATCCGCCTCGCCGCCGCGGCCGCCACGGACGCGATCCGGGTCGCCCTGGAGACCTGGGCAGAGTCGGACGCGGACGTCGAGGGCCCGGGCTCACCCGCGGAGCTGGCGGTGCACTGTCTGCGGGAACTGACGGGCGGGATGGGTTTGTTGGCGGAGCCGCGGAAGGGCTGATCCGCGGAAGGGCCGGGCTGAGGATCGAAGGATCACTCAGACCGCGGTCCGTTCGGGCTCAGAGGCCGCGCCCCATGAGTACGTCGTCCACGTACTCCCCGTCGAGGTAGAACTCCCCCGGCTGGATCCCCTCGATCACGAAGCCCTCCGACTCGTACAGCTGGCGGGCCGGGGTGTTGTGGCCGAGGACGCGCAGAGTGATCCGCAGGGCGCCCTGGCGGCGGGCCTCGGTGACGACCGCGCGGATCAGGGCCCGCCCCACGCCGATACCGCGTGCCTCTTCGTCGACGGCGAGGCCCTGGATCTGCCGTACGTGCGCGTTCGAGACGAGCGGGGTGGGGAAGCCGAGCCGTACATAGCCGATGACGCGCCCGTCCAGCTCCGCCACCAGGTGGTCGCGGGGGCCGAAGCGCTCGTTGAAGAAGGGGTCGTACGGCGGCTGTTCCTGGGGTCTGACGGCGTGCTGATAGGACCAGATCGCGCGGTCGAGACGGCCCAGGGCCTCTTCGTCGTCGGGCCGGGCGGTGCGTATGGACGGCTCGGGCATGGCGTGATTTTACGACCGGCGCCCGCGGCGCCGTCCGGTGTGCCGGACACCCCTCGGCGCACCTCTCCCGGGGTGGCTGGCGGAGGATGGGGCCATGGAGACTTCCCGAATCGCCGTGGCCGGTGCGTCCGGCCTCATCGGCAGCGCCCTGGTGCGCTCGCTGACCGCCGACGGGCACGAGGTGGTGCGGCTGGTGCGCCGTACGCCCCGGGCGAAGGACGAGGTCGAGTGGGACCCCGAACGGCAGTACGTCGACGCGGCGGGGCTCGTCGGCTGCGACGCGGTGGTGAACCTCGCGGGCGCCGGCATCGGCGACCACCGCTGGACGGACGAGTACAAGCGGAAGATCCGGGACAGCCGGCTGCTCGGCACGGCCACGCTGGCGGAGGCCGTCGCCTCGCTCGACCGGCCGCCGCAGGTCTTCCTGAACGGCAGCGCGATGGGCATCTACGGAGACACCGGCGAGCGGGCCGTGGACGAGAGCGCGCCTCCCGGGATCGGGTTCCTGCCCTCGCTGTGCGTCGAATGGGAGGAGGCGGCGGCTCCCGCGGAGGAGGCGGGCGTACGGACCGTCTTCGCGCGCACCGGCCTGGTGGTGGCCGCGAAGGGCGGCGCCTGGGGGCGGCTCTTCCCGCTCTTCAAGGCGGGTCTCGGCGGGCGGATGGGCAACGGGCGGCAGTACTGGAGCTACATCGCGCTGCACGACCACGTGGCCGCGCTGCGGTATCTGATCGACTCCGAGTCGCTGTCCGGCCCGTTCAACCTGACGGCTCCTGAGCCGCTCACCAACCGGGAGATCACGGCCGCGATGGGGCGCGTGCTGCACCGGCCCGCCGTCTTCGCGGTGCCCGCGCCTGTGCTGAAGCTGGTGCTCGGGGATATGGCGCAGGAGGTCCTGGGGAGCCAACGGGTGGTGCCTACCCGGCTGTTGGAGTCGGGGTTCACTTTTGCGTTTCCGGGGATCGAGGAGGCGATCAGGGCGGTTCGGTAGCGCTCCGCCCGGCTGCGGTCATGTAGCTGCGGGCCGGTGGGGGCTGGTCGCGCCCACGCGGCGGAGCCGCATATCGACACAGCCCCGCGCCCCTTACGGGGCACGGGGCACGGGGCACGGGGCGCGGGCATAGTCCCCGGCCGGCAGGACCGACCCATGCGACCTGCGTGCGACCGTGCCCTGTTCGTGCGCGAGTTCCCCTGGCCGTCGGCGGCCCTACCCTCGTGCCGAACTCGGGTATTCCTGGAGCCCGTTGGGGGCATCACGTTCCCAGCAGTCACGCGACCTCGGGGAGGGGCACGTGCTTGAGCCCGCGTATCAGGCGGACGTCGTCATCGTGGGAGCCGGAGTCGCCGGACTCGCGGCCGCCCATCGGCTGAACAGCGCAGGTGTAACGACCGTAGTCCTGGAGGCCGCCCCTTACGTGGGCGGCCGTATGACGACCGAGAAGGTCGACGGCTTCCGTCTCGACCGCATCGGCCAGCTCCTCTCCACGTCCTATCCCGAGCTGCGGCTGACCTCTGGCCTCGACAGGCTCGCCCTGCGGCCGTTCGCCCCCGGCGTGCTCGTCCACGCCGACGGCCGCGTCCACCGGGCCGGCGAACCCGCAGGCGCCGGGGGCGCACGG
>NZ_JAPWHT010000285.1:0-13416 GCF_027270795.1 Streptomyces sp. ActVer | reverse complement strand
GGGTCGGCCAGTTCGCGCGGCCGCTGGGTTTCGACTGCCGGTCCCTTCGGGCGAGGGCCGGTCGCAGTGTGGCGTGCGTTGCTGGTGCCATGACCGGCCTCTTTGGGCGGGTGCGGAATCGCCCGGAACCCTCGCGCGTTGAGGACAGTGGGTAAGGGATGCCGGTGGTGTGCGAGCCGATGACCCCGAGTGACCGAGCTGACAGATACAGACATTGGAAGGGGCCGTGATGGCTGCGCAGACGCAGAGGGCCGTACTGGCGGGCGGATGCTTCTGGGGGATGGAGGAGCTGATCCGCCGACTCCCGGGCGTGACGGCGACCCGGGTGGGCTACACCGGGGGTGACGTGCCGAACGCGACGTACCGTAACCACGGCACGCACGCGGAGGCCATCGAGATCCTTTTCGACCCCGAGAAGACCGACTACCGCGCGCTCCTGGAGTTCTTCTTCCAGATCCACGACCCGAGCACCAAGAACCGCCAGGGCAACGACATCGGCCTCAGCTACCGCTCGGCGATCTACTACGTGGACGACGAGCAGAAGCGGGTCGCCGAGGACACGATCGCGGACGTGGACGCCTCCGGACTGTGGCCGGACAAGGTCGTCACCGAGGTGGAGCCGGTCGGCCCCTTCTGGGAGGCCGAGCCCGAGCACCAGGACTACCTGCAGCGTTACCCCGACGGCTACACCTGCCACTTCCCCCGCCCGGGATGGCGCCTGCCCGCCCGCACGGAGGGCTGACCGCGAGGCGGGGGGAAGGCGGAGGCTCACTGGCCGGCTCCGTAGCCGGGCCCCGCTTTCCCCTTCGGGGCCGCAGCTGCCCTGCCGTGCACGAAGGGCGCTGCGGTGAAGGCTGCCCGTGACCGGCCGGTCAGAGGCCGGCCAGGTGGCTGGAGAGCCAGTCGATGTGGCGGTCACACATCCGGTCCCGCTCCTCAGACGTGGCGAGGATGACGTCCGCGCCGCCGTCGTACGGGTGGTGGATGCGGCGGAGTTCCGTATCCGTGAGGAACACCTCGGCGAGCGCGTCGTCCGCGACGGCGCGCAGCAGGTCGTCGGCGCAGCCGCGTTCCCACGGGCGCCGGTCGGCGTACAGACGTCTGTGGACGTGGAACTCCGGGTCGGGGTCGTCCTGCTCCGACTCGGTCCACCAGCGGACGCCGTCCGGGTGCAACGTCTGTCGTGGCTCCGGATGGATGGGAGGTCCCGTCGCCGTTCCCGACCAGTCCATGGTCACTACGAACACATCCGTACCCGCGAAGAGTTCGTCGAGGACCGTGTTGTGGCGGTCCAGCACGATCGCGTACTCGTCCTCCGACTCCGGGGAGCGCTTCGAGCCGGGGAGGCTGTGAAAGCGCACCCAGCGGTCCGCGTACGTACTGCGGAAGGTGTGGGCGACGGGCGGACCCGACGGCCACCGTTCCTGCCACAGCCCCGCCAGCATCGCGGGAGAGAAGCCGACGCTCATCGATCCACCTTCGCGACACCGGCCTTGCGGCACACGCGGGCGCGGCTTCTGCCCCCGCAGTACCCGTTCAGGATCACTCCGCCCAGAGACCGTCGGCCCGCTCAGTGCGGCAGTGTCGCCGGGCTGCCGCCGTTTGCCTCGTAGCCGCCCACCGCCAGGGCGCGGTACACCGCGTAGTCCGCTGCCGGGTCGGATGTCAGGGTCCAGGGGAGGGCTCCCACGTGGCCGTCGACGTGGACCAGCTGGGTCATTGCCTCCGACCAGCGTTCGCCGCGGACCAGGAAGCAGACCAGGAGGTGGCGGACGTGGGCGAGCATCGGGTCGTCGGGGCGGGCCGAGTGGACCGCGTAGAGGGCGCCGTGGACCGCCTTGGTCACGACCTCGCTCTGGTAGAAGCTGCTGACCAGGTTCACCTCGGGCAGGTGCTCGAAGACGGCGAAGAGAGGCATCGCGGCCAGGAGTGAGCCCTGCGGCGCCCGGGCCGCCGCCGCCTCCGCGAAGGAGTACGCCACCTCGCGCGAGCCGTGCCACTTCTCGCACCAGTAGTGCAGCGCCGCCAGATGCGCCCCCATGTGCGCGGGCGCGCGGTCCAGGATCTTCAGCCAGACCTTCTCGAACTCCGCCTGGGGGTAGGCGAGTCCGCGGCCCACGGAGAGCTCGATGACGTACGGGATCGGGTCGCCCGGCGACAGCAGCGCGGCCTCGCCGCAGGCCGCCCTCGCCTCCTCCATGATGATCCGGAACTCGTCCGTCCCCGGCGACGACGTACGCCACGCCTGCTGCACCAGGAACTCCGCGTGCACCGCGGCGCCGCCCGCGTCCTTGGGATTCTCGGCCCGCCACACCCGCAGCCACTGCCCGCCGGGGGAGTCGCTCACCCCGCCGGGGCGCTGCTGCAGCTCCAGCGACGCGGCGCCCGCGAATGCCTGCACGCGCTGCCAGCGCCGCTCGCCCTCGATCTCGGTGCCGGCCAGGAGCTGCGACGCCGCCCGGTAGTCCTGGGTGCGCTGCACGAGGTCCAGGACCTCCAGCAGGTCCTGGTCGGGGCCGGGCATGCGGATGTCCAGCTCCTCCTGGCGAAGGAAGCCGTAGTTCGCCGGGTCGGCCGCGTCCGGGTCGCCCGGAGCGACCTGTTGGATACCACCGGCACGCCTGCGCAGAAGGAACGGCCAGAGGATGAGGCTCACCATGAGCATCGCCATCAGGACCCAGAGAATCTCCATGCCTCAAGCGAACCAGACTCGTCCGACAATTGGCGAACCCGGTCACCGATCCTGTGGAAAACGGTCGGCGCCTCCTGTGGAAAACCGCCGGACACGGCCTCCCCCGGCCTCCCCCGGCCTCCCGTCAGTCGCCCGTCAGCCCCGCGTCAGACCCGCGCCAGACCCGCAGTCGGACCCGCGTCAGACCCGCGCCCCGGCCCACACCCAAGCCCCATGCCGTCACTTTCCCCGCGAGCGCATTACCCTCGGTGCCCATGAGCGACAGGCACATCAGCCAGCACTTCGAAACCGTGGCGATCCACGCGGGCAACACCGCCGATCCCCTCACCGGCGCGGTCGTCCCGCCGATCTACCAGGTTTCGACCTACAAGCAGGACGGCGTCGGCGGTCTGCGTGGCGGCTACGAGTACAGCCGCAGCGCCAACCCCACCAGGACCGCCCTGGAGGAGAACCTCGCCGCCCTGGAGGGCGGCCGCCGAGGGCTCGCGTTCGCGTCCGGACTGGCGGCCGAGGACTGCCTGTTGCGTACGCTGCTCAGCCCGGGCGACCACGTGGTCATCCCCAATGACGCGTACGGCGGTACGTTCCGCCTCTTCGCGAAGGTCGTCTCCCGGTGGGGCGTGGAGTGGTCGGTCGCCGACACCAGCGACCCCGCGGCCGTACGGGCCGCCATCACCCCGAAGACCAAGGCCGTCTGGGTGGAGACCCCCTCCAACCCCCTCCTCGGCATCACCGACATCGCCTCGCTCTCGCAGATCGCCCGCGAGTCCGGCGCGAAGCTGGTCGTCGACAACACCTTCGCCAGCCCCTACCTCCAGCAGCCGCTCGCGCTCGGCGCGGACATCGTCGTGCACTCGCTGACCAAGTACATGGGCGGCCACTCGGACGTCGTCGGCGGCGCGCTCGTGGTCGCCGACCAGGCGCTCGGCGAGGAGCTCGCCTACCACCAGAACGCGATGGGCGCGGTCGCCGGCCCCATGGACGCCTGGCTGGTGCTGCGCGGCATCAAGACGCTCGCCGTCCGCATGGACCGGCACAGCGAGAACGCCACCCAGGTCGCGGAGATGCTCACCCGGCACGCGCGCGTGACGCGCGTTCTGTACCCGGGCCTCCCGGAGCACCCCGGTCACGAGATCGCCGCCAAGCAGATGAAGTCGTTCGGCGGCATGGTCTCCTTCCAGGTGGAGGGTGGCGAGGAGGCGGCCGTCGAGGTCTGCAACCGCGCCAAGGTGTTCACGCTCGGCGAGTCCCTGGGCGGCGTCGAGTCCCTGATCGAGCACCCGGGACGCATGACGCACGCGTCCGTGGCCGGGTCCCTCCTGGAGGTCCCCGCCGATCTCGTACGCCTCTCCGTAGGCATCGAGAACATCGACGACCTCCTCCAGGACCTCAAGCAGGCGCTGGGCTAGTCACCGACGGGCTCACCGTCCGGGCAACGGGACACCCCCGGCAACGGGTCACCCGGTCGACGGGCCCACCGTCCGCCGGTGGGCTCACCAGCCGGTCAGCGGTGGAGTCGTCTCCGACGGCGGCTCCACCCACGGCTGGGTCAGCGACGCCCACACCACGAAGGCCACGACAGCCGCGAACAGCACCAGCCAGAACAGCCGCCTCGCCGCCCTCCTGCGGCGCAGCATCCGCCCGCCCCGGCGCAGCGCCTCCCCGTACAGATCGGGCGGTACGGGCGGCTGCGGCTCCTCCAGGATCCGGCGGACGTCCGCCTCCCTGCGGCTCATCGAGCTCATGACGGGGCCACCTTCGCGATCACCGGAGCGGCCTCCCGCGGCGGATGCAGCAGCGTCGCCATGGCCCGCGCGCAGATGGCCCGTACGCGCTCCGTGGGCAGCCCGAGCAGCGCCGCGGCCTGCTCCTCGGCGACGCCCTCGTACATGCGCAGCACGAGGATCAGCCGCTCCTGGGGAGTGAGGCAGTCCAGGACGCTGTCGGGTTTCCGGTGGCTCCGGGGGTGCGCCCGGCCCAGGCCGCCGTACTGATGCCACGCCCCGCGCGCGAAGCGCACGGCAAGCTGCTGCCGGGTCCGGTCGTACGGGTCCTCGCCGCGCAGCCGGTCCCAGGAGGCGTACGTATGGGCGAGGGCAGCCGTGAGCAGGCGCCGCGCGCGCGGGTTGTCGTCCGGGGGCTCGGCCGTGAGCAGTGTGGCGGCATGCAGCAGCCGCCCTGCCGCGCCCGCGACGAACGCCTCGAACTCCCGGGCCCGGCGGGCGTTCTGGGACGCCTGCCGCTCTCGCACCGCGCCTCCCGGCTGAGGGAAACCGGGCCCTGGAGACGTACGCCGAGGACAGCCGCGTACGACAGGACCCGGTCTCATATGAGGCCAGGCGCGGGTCCCTGGTCAAGAGGCCGGGGCCGATGCGGTGCGCACGGGGTGTTTCAGGAGGGCTCCGGTGCCTCCGCGGAGGGGGATGCGGCCATGCGGGCGGAGAGCGCGAGGTTGAACCGGGTGAGCAGCGTGCAGAAGGCCTCGCGCTCCTCGGGGGCCCACTCCTGGGTCAGCTCTGCCATCAACTGGCGCCTGGAGGACCGCACTTCCTCCAGGCGGGAGAGCCCGCGCGGCGACAGCTGGAGCACCACGGCACGTCCGTCCTCCGGGTGGGAGGTGCGCTTGACGAGCCCGGTGTCGACGAGCGGGGCGACCTGCCGGGTGACCGTCGACGAGTCGATGCCCATGCTCGCTGCGAGTGCCTTGACGCCCATCGGCCCCTCCTTGTCGAGGCGGTTGAGCAGCAGGTATGCGGCACGGTCCATGGAGTTGCGCACCTGGCCGACCCCGCCGAGCCGGGTCTGTTCGGCACGGCGGGCGAACACCGCCACCTCGTGCTGCAGCGATTCGAGAAGACCGGTGTCACCGACGGTCGTCATGTCCATCGACATTTCAGGTGTTGTGGGCATGGCCGGAGGCTCTATTCATGCGTGGGGCTGGGTTGGGGGACAGAGTACGCGGACGGGGGGCGGGCCGTACCTGCGCTGAGCAAACCGGTCTCGGACGTTGGTCACAGCCGGTGTGGCGCCACGTGAACTGCGAGACTGGTGGTCATGAGCTACCGCACGGCTGACTCCTTGCCGCTGGTGACCCTCGACGATGTACGCGGCGCCCAGAAGATGCTCGCGGGCGTGGCGCGGATGACCGCCATGGAGGGCAGCAGGCACCTGTCCCGGCTGGTGGGCGCGCCGGTCCACTTCAAATGCGAGAACCTCCAGCGGACGGGTTCGTTCAAGCTGCGCGGCGCGTACGTGCGGATCGCCGGGCTGAGTCCCGAGGAGCGGGCCGCGGGCGTGGTCGCGGCGAGCGCCGGGAACCACGCGCAGGGCGTCGCCCTCGCCTCCTCCCTGCTGGGTGTGCGGTCCACGGTGTTCATGCCCAAGGGCGCCCCGCTGCCGAAGGTCGCGGCTACCCGGCACTACGGCGCCGAGGTGCGCGCGCACGGCACGGTGGTGGACGAGACGCTGGCCGCCGCGCAGGAGTACGCGGCCGAGACGGGCGCCGTCTTCATCCACCCCTTCGACCATCCCGACATCATCGCCGGTCAGGGCACGGTCGGCCTGGAGATCCTGGAGCAGTGCCCCGAGGTGCGCACGATCGTCGTCGGGATCGGCGGCGGCGGTCTCGCCGCGGGCATCGCGGTCGCCGTGAAGGCGCTGCGGCCGGACGTACGGATCGTCGGGGTGCAGGCGGCGGGCGCGGCCGCGTATCCGCCCTCGCTGGCGGCCGGGCACCCGGTGTCCATCGAGAACCCCGCGACGATGGCCGACGGCATCAAGGTCGGGCGGCCCGGCGACGTGCCGTTCGGGATCATCGGCGACCTGGTGGACGAGGTCCGTACGGTCTCCGAGAACGATCTGTCCAGCGCGCTGCTGCTCTGCCTGGAGCGGGCCAAACTGGTCGTCGAGCCGGCCGGCGCGAGTCCCGTGGCAGCGCTGCTGAGCGAGCCGCAGGCATTCGAGGGCCCGGTCGTGGCGCTGCTGTCCGGCGGGAACGTGGACCCGCTGCTGATGCAGCGCATCCTGCGCCACGGCATGGCCGCGGGCGGCCGCTACCTGGCGGTCACGCTGCGGCTGACGGACCGGCCCGGCGCCCTGGCCTCGCTTCTCGGGGTGTTGTCAGTGGTGGACGCTAACGTCCTCGATGTGAGCCACGTGCGGACCGACCCACGGCTCGGGCTCACGGAGGTGGAGGTCGAACTGCACCTGGAGACCAAGGGTCCGGAGCACTGTGCCGAGGTGAACTCCGCGCTGCGGAAGGCGGGTTACACGGTCATCGACTGAGGTCGGGTCGGCGTTCGCTCCGGTTGGAAAATTCCGTTGAGAAACGCGATACATCGCGTTATGGTGTGTCTCTGGTCACAGGTCCGCCTCGTCGCCGACCCGCTCGTCGGACGGGGCAAACCTGAGAAAAATAGCCTCTCTTCCGCAGGATCCCCAACCACTTTTCGGAGACTCATATGCCAGGCGCCATCTACGCCGAAGGCCTGGTGAAGACCTTCGGCGACGTAAGGGCTCTGGACGGCGTCGACCTCGATGTCCCGGAGGGCACCGTCCTCGGCCTGCTCGGGCCGAACGGCGCGGGCAAGACCACCACGGTCCGCTGCCTCACCACCCTGCTCCGGCCCGACAGCGGCAAGGCCGTCGTCGCGGGCATCGACGTACTGAAGCAGCCGAACGAGGTGCGGCGCTCGATAGGCCTGTCCGGCCAGTTCGCCGCGGTCGACGAATACCTGACGGGCCGCGAGAACCTCCACATGGTCGGCCAGCTCTACCAGATGCGGGCGAAGCAGGCGAAGGTCCGCGCGGTCGAGCTGCTGGAGCAGTTCCACCTCACGGACGCCGCCGACCGCCCCGCCAAGACGTACTCCGGCGGTATGCGCCGCCGGCTCGACCTCGCGGCGGCGCTCGTCGTCTCGCCGCCGGTCATGTTCATGGACGAGCCGACGACCGGCCTCGACCCGCGCAACCGCCAGCAGTTGTGGGAGGTCATCAAGGATCTGGTCTCGGGCGGTACGACACTGCTGCTCACCACCCAGTACCTCGAAGAGGCCGACCACCTGGCGCACGAGATCGCCGTGGTCGACCAGGGCCGCGTCATCGCCCGGGGAACCGCCGACCAGCTCAAGGCCCGCACCGGCGGCGAGCGCGTCGAGGTCGTCGTGCACGAGCGCGAGCACATCGAGACGGCGTCCGAGGTGCTGCGCGGCTTCGGCAAGGGCGACACCACCGTCGAGCAGCACACCCGCAAGCTGACCGTCCCCGTCACCGGTGGCGCGAAGCTCCTCGCGGAGGTCATCCGCGAGCTGGACGCCCGCGGTATCGAGATCGACGACATCGGTCTGCGCCGCCCCACCCTCGACGACGTCTTCCTCTCGCTGACAGGGCACCACGCCGAGGCGGAGGAGCAGGAGAACGGCACGGGCGACGACGCCAAGGGCCGCATGGACAAGAAGGAGGCCGCCAAGTGAGCGCCGTCACCGACGCCGTGCGGACCGCTGCCCCGGGAGGCTCGTTCGGCCAGTCCGTCCGGGACTCCCTGGTCGTGGCCAAGCGGAACCTGATCCGCATGACCCGTATCCCCGAAATGATCCTGTTCGGGCTGATCCAGCCAGTGATGTTCGTGGTGCTGTTCACGTACGTCTTCGGCGGCTCGATGCAGATCGGGGACACCACCAATCCGGACGTCTACAAGAACTTCCTGATGGCCGGCATCTTCGCGCAGACGGTCACCTTCGCCACCGCGGGCGCCGGTGCGGGCATCGCGGACGACATGCACAAGGGCCTCATCGACCGGTTCCGCTCGCTGCCCATGGCGCGCGGCGCGGTGCTGACCGGCCGCACCGTCGCGGACCTCGTCCAGACGGCCCTGACGCTGCTCGTCCTCGCGATGGTCGCGCTGCTCGTGGGCTGGCGTCCCGGTTCCATGGAGCCGACCAACTTCGGGAAGATCATGGGCGGCTTCGGCCTGCTCCTGCTGCTCGGGTACGCGTTCACCTGGATCGGCGCGCTGATCGGACTGTCCGTGCGCACCCCGGAGGCGGCGACCTCGGGTGGTCTGATCTGGCTCTTTCCGGTGACGTTCCTGTCCAACGCGTTCGTGGACTCCAGCAAGATGACGCCCTGGCTGCGCCACATCGCCGACTGGAACCCGTTCAGCGCGACCGTTCAGGCCTGCCGCAAGCTCTTCGGCGACCCCGGCCTGTCCACGTCCGGCGCCTGGCCCATGCAGCACCCGGTCTGGGCCTCGCTGATCTACTCGATCCTGATCGTCGTCATCTTCCGGACGCTGGCGGTACGGAAGTACCGCTCGGCTGCTGCCTGAGGCGCGGCGGGCCCGCCCGGAACATGGTGAAGCCCCCGGTGCATGGGCACCGGGGGCTCACCAGGGGCGACGCGCTGGACGGGTCGCGAGGCGCAGCGGCTGCGCGACGCGACGCGGGAACTACGCGGCGTACGGCTTGGCCTCCAGGATCGTCACCGAGGCCAGCTTGCCGTTCGGCAGTTCGTACTCGGCGTCCTGGCCGATCTTCTTGCCGTTCACGCCGGAGCCCAGCGGGGACTGCGGCGAGTACGTCTCGATGTCCGTGCTCGCGTACTCACGCGAGGCGAGCAGGAACGTGAGCGTGTCGTCCTTGTCGCCGTCGAAGGCGATGGTCACGACCATGCCGGGCGCGACCGCGCCGTCGGCCGCCGGGGCCTCGCCCACCTTGGCGTTCTCCAGGAGCTGGGTCAGCTGGCGCACGCGGAGCTCCTGCTTGCCCTGCTCCTCCTTGGCCGCGTGGTACCCGCCGTTCTCGCGCAGATCGCCCTCCTCGCGCGCAGCCGCGATCTTGGCGGCGATCTCCGTGCGCGCAGGACCAGACAGGTGATCCAGCTCGGCCTTGAGCTGGTTGTACGCCTCCTGGGTCAGCCAGGTGACGTTCTCGCTGGTCTGGGTCACAGGTGCTCCTCGTAGGTACTGGGAATACAAAGCATCGCCCTACCCAGAAGAATGTTCCTTCACGGGTGGGCGAAACCACGAGCCTAACAATTCACGGCCCAAAGGGGGAGGACATAAGCCATCAGTAATACGTCAACGCAGGTCAGCGGCTAGTTGTCCAGGGTGACATCCGTCAGCCGCGGGACGGGACTCAGTCCGCGTGGCAGCCGAGCAGCTCCGCGGTCGTGCCCGGGGCCGTCGTGCGGAGGGTGACGACCTTGTCGATCCGGGTGGAGTCCTGGTCGAAGCGGAAGTCCGCGCGGCCCACCTCGGCGCCGCTCTCGGCCTGTGAGCGGATCGTGCAGTAGCCGCTCGCGTCCGCGTCCTTGCGGACCTCCAGGTGCACCTTCACCGAGGTGTCCGAGAGGTCGTAGGTGATGACCTCGGCGCTGATCTTGTTGCCGCCGACGTAGTAGTAGGCGAAATAGCCGATCAGGGCGAGCAGGGCCGCCCCCAGCACCGCACCGATGATTCTGAGCCTGCGGTCGGCGCGCCCGTCCGTGGAGCGGCCGTACCGGCTCTCGGGCAGCTGCACCGTACTCATGATCGTCCTCTCCGGGGCGAGCGGGCGGGGTTCGGGGCCCGGAATTATTCGCCCCCCGATTCGGTCACTATAGAAGCCCCCACCCGCAACCCGACCGCCGCCCCACATCGACGTCCCTGCGGGACGACACCTATTAGATTTGCGCCGTCTCACACAGGGGCGCCGACTTACGAGGATTGAGTCTTGACTGACCAGCTGCGACTGATGGCCGTCCACGCCCACCCCGACGACGAGTCGTCGAAGGGCGCGGCCACCATGGCGAAGTACGTGTCCGAGGGGGTGGACGTGCTGGTCGTGACCTGCACGGGCGGGGAGCGCGGCTCCATCCTCAATCCGAAGCTTCAGGGGGACAAGTACGTCGAGGAGCACATCCACGAGGTACGCAAGAAGGAGATGGACGAGGCCCGCGAGATCCTCGGCGTCAAGCAGGAGTGGCTCGGCTTCGTGGACTCGGGCCTGCCCGAGGGCGACCCGCTGCCGCCGCTGCCCGAGGGCTGCTTCGCCCTGGAGGACGTCGACAAGGCGGCCGGTGAGCTGGTCCGCAGGATCCGCGCCTTCCGCCCGCAGGTGATCACCACCTACGACGAGAACGGCGGGTATCCGCACCCGGACCACATCATGACCCACAAGATCTCGATGGTGGCGTTCGAGGGCGCGGCGGACACCGGGAAGTACCCGGAGTCGGAGTTCGGCCCCGTCTTCCAGCCGCAGAAGCTCTACTACAACCAGGGCTTCAACCGCCCGCGCACCGAGGCGCTGCACAACGCGATGCTGGAGCGCGGCCTGGAGTCGCCGTACGGGGACTGGCTGAAGCGCTGGGACGAGTTCGAGCGCACCGAGCGGATCCTGACGACGCACGTCCCGTGTGCCGACTTCTACGAGATCCGCGACAAGGCCCTCATCGCCCACGCCACGCAGATCGACCCCGACGGCGGCTGGTTCCGGATCCCGATGGACATCCAGCGGAAGGTCTGGCCGACCGAGGAGTACGAGCTCGCGAAGTCCCTCGTCGATACATCCCTCCCCGAGGACGACCTCTTCGCGGGCATCCGCGACAATGCCTGACATGAGCGCAAGCCTGGCACTGACGCACCTCGTCCCCCTCGCCAAGGAGATCGACGAGAACAAGGTCACCCCCGGTGTCCTCGGTTTCATCGTCTTCGCGGTGATGGCCCTGGCCGTGTGGGGGCTGATGAAGTCCATGAACCGGCAGCTGGGAAGGGTCGACTTCACGGAGGAGGTGGACCCGAAGACGGCCACCTCCGAGCCGGAACCGGCTGGTTCGGCCGGCTCCGGAGGGAAGGCCTCACCCGCCAAGGGCTGAGGTCGACCGGGCCCGATCGGGCCGAGGCCCTGATGCGGTGACACGCCACAGGCGTCACCGCGTCAGGACCTGCGTGTGCCCGGAGGCGCCCCTCACACCCGCCGGGCCGACACCGCCACCCCCATGACCTCCCGGGCATGCCGGTTCGGGACCATGCCCAGGCGCCAGGCCTGCCAGCCGGCTTCCAGGTCGGCTCCTCGTTCCAGGAGCAGTTGGTACGCCTCGATGTAGTCGTCGAGCTTTCCGTCGCGGGTCGGGTGGCCGGTGCGGGAGAGCTGGGTGAGTTCCTCCTGGGCCACCGCCGTGCCGACCTCCACGCCGCCCGGGGAGGCGTAGGGCAGGAGCGTGCAGCGCAGGAAGCGGGACCAGTCCTCGCCGCGGCGGTCGCCGTAGGAGGCGAAGAGGGACGCGGCCTCGTCGCAGAGGGCGAGGGCCGGCTGGGTGCGGGCGTTGCCGGCGTCGACGACCGCCAGTTCCAGGCAGGTCCAGGCCTCGCCGTGGGCGACGCCGATCCGCTGGAAGTCGGCCCGTGCGTCGACCAGGAGCTGGCGGGCGAAGCCCGAGTTCCGCAGGGAGCCGGTCTGGGCGGCACGCTGGTCGCGGGTGACCCGGGCCGAGTGGTGGCGGGCGCACGCCAGGCCGTACACGTCGCGGATGCGGGAGAACATCGTCCGTGAGCGTTCCAGTTCACGGACCGCCTGGTCGAGGTTGCCGGTCTCCTCCAGGGCCTGGCCGAGGTAGTAGACCGTCCAGGCCTCGCCCCGCGAGTCCTCGTTGTCGCGGTGGCGGGAGGCCGCCTGGCGCAGGCCGTCCACCGCGGAGGACGGGTCGCCGTCGACCAGGCGGGCCCGGGCGAGCTGGGTGAGGGCCCAGGCCTCGCCGCGGGCGTCGCGTGTGCGGCCGTACAGATCGAGGGCCTCGCGGAGCTCGGACTCGGCGCGCGGTACGTCGCCCATGCGCAGACCCAGCTGGCCGAGCTGGAAGTGGGCCCACGCCTCGCCGTGCACGGACTCGCCCTCGCGGTGCAGGACCAGGGCCTGTGTCAGGAGGTCGAGCGCCTCGCGCAGTCTGGCGCGGTCCCGTTCCACGGCCGCCAGCGCGTGCATCGTCCAGGCGCGGTCCGCCGAGAGCTCGGGGGAGGCCTGGAGGTCCATGGCCTCCTGGAGCTTCGCCGCCGCCTCCGTGAGATTGCCCTGGTGGTGGAGGGTGATCCCGAGCGAGCAGAGCGCCCGTGCCGCGCCCGCGTCGTGGTGCGCCTCGAAGTAGAGGTCCACCACGGAGGCCAGTTGCGTACGCGCCTTGTCCAGCTCGCCGAGCTGGCGGGCCGCGATGCCCGTACGCCACTGGACCGAGCGCACCAGCAGTCCCTGGTCGACGGCCTGCGTCAACTCGCTGATCTCGCCCAGGCGGTAGAGGTCGCCGCGCAGCAGGCAGTAGTCGCACAGCGCGCCCAGGAGGTTGAGCACCGTCGCCTGGTTGACGCCCTCCGCGTGCCGCAGGGCCGCCGTGATGAAGCTCGACTCGTCGTCCAGCCAGCGCAGGGCCGCGTCCAGCGAGGTGAAGCCGTGCGGGCCGAACTGGTCGGCGCGGGTGGACGTCTTGCCGTCGACCAGGCGGATCACCGAGTCCGCGAGCTCGGCGTAGTTCGCGATGAGACGTTCCTGCGCGGCCGTACGCTCGGACGGCTCCTCCTCGTCGAGGAGGCGGGCCTGCGCGAAGGCGCGTACGAGGTCGTGCAGGCGGTAGCGGCTGCCGCGTACGTGGTCGATGAGGCCCGCGCGGGAGAGGGCCTCCAGGTGGCGGGTCGCCTCCGGCTCGTCCGTCGCGAGCAGGGCGGCCGCCGCGGCCGCGCCCAGCGAGGCGCGGCCCGCCAG
>NZ_JAPWHT010000284.1:0-13420 GCF_027270795.1 Streptomyces sp. ActVer | reverse complement strand
GACCGGATCCCGGCAACGCCCGGGCGCTGTCGGCACGGTAGAACCGGTCGAACACCCGCGGTACGTCGGCGGCGTCGATGCCCGGCCCGGCGTCGTCGACCTCGAGCACCGCCGACGCGCCCTCGGCACGGGGCCGGACCTGGACCGGCTGGTCCGCGGGGGACCACTTGCCGGCGTTGTCGATGAGGTTGAGCACCGCCCGCTGGAGCGCAGCGGGACGCCCGCTCACCCACACGGAGGTCACGTCGAGCGCGACCTCGATGTCGGGCACGCGGGAACGCGCCCGGGTCGCGGCGGCCACCACCACGTCGGTGAGGTCGAGCAGCTCGGTGTTCTCGTCGCTGACGTCACCGCGCGCCAGGTCGGTCAGCTCGGCGGCAAGGGTGCTCAACTCGGCCACCTGGGCGCCGAGATCGTTGAGCAGCCGGGTCCGGCTCTCCGCCGGCAGTGCGCTGTCCAGGGTGCCGCGCCGATCGAGCCGGATCAGCAGCTCGACGTTGAGGCGCAGGCTGGTGAGCGGGGTTTTGAGCTCGTGGGCGGCGTCCTCGGCGAGCAGCCGCTGGGCCTGCCGGGAGTCCCGGAGCGCGGCGAGCATGTCGTTGATCGACTGGATCAGCCGCCGGATCTCCCCACCGCCCTCATCCGGGATGTCGGCGTCGAGATCCCGGGTGTGCGCGACACGTACCGCGGCGGCGGTCAGCCGGTCGATCGGTGCCAGCCCGGTCCGCGCCACGGTCCGCCCGACAAGGGCGCCGCCGACCACGCAGAGCAGCCCGATCAGCAGCATGCCGAACCCGAACTGGTTGATCGGGCTGTCGTCGGCGACGCGGGCCACCTGGACCGCGCCGTCGCCCGCCCGCAGCGTGTAGACGAGGTAGCCCTCCTCGTCGCTGTCGTTCGACTCCATCAGGTCGGCCGACGCGCCCTGCGCCACGCGCCCGGCGTGCTCGCTGACGGGGGGCAGCGCGGGTTGGCCGGCCGGCGTCCGGGTAGAGCCGTCGGGCAGGATGACCCGCACGAGCCGACCGGATCCGGGATAAGGCGGTAGCTGGACCTGCGCCAGACCGGCGCGCTCCGCGTTCGCCGCCAGGACGCGGGAGTCGGCGCGTAGCTGATTCTCGGCGCTGTCCCGCAGCTCCCAGTCCAGTAGCTCGCTGGCCACCTGGAAGGCCACGAACACGCTGACCGCGATGGCCGTCGCCGCGATCACCGTCAGCCTGGTCCGCAGGGACCGCCGACGCCACCATCGGGTCAGCCGGCGCGGTTCCCGGCCGGCGGGCCTGCTCACGGAGGAGTCTCCCGCAACGTGTATCCCAGGCCGCGCAGCGTGTAGATCAATCGCGGCTCACCCTCGGCCTCCATCTTGCGGCGCAGGTAGCTCACGTACACCTGGAGGTTGTTGGCGGTGGCGCTCATGTCGAAGCCCCAGATCGCCTCGAACAGCGCGTCGCGGGTCAAGACCCGGGTCGCGTTGCGCACGAGGACCTGCAGGAGGGAGAACTCGGTCCGGGTCAGGCGCAGCGGCCGCCCGCCCCGCCACGCCTCGAACCTGTCGGGATCGAGCCGGACGTCGGCGAACGACAGGATCTGCGACTCCCCGTCGGTCGGCGTGCGCCGGCGTAGCAGGGCCCGCACCCGGGCCAGCAACTCCTCGGTGGCGAACGGCTTGGGCAGGTAGTCGTCGGCGCCCGCGTCCAGCCCCGCGACCCGGTCGGAGACCTGGTCACGGGCGGTCAGCATCAGCACCGGCAGATCCCGACCCGCGGCCCGCAACCGCCGGCAGGTCTCCAACCCGCCGAGGCGGGGCATCATCACGTCGAGGATCAGCAGATCCAGCGTGTCACCGCCGGCCCCACCGAACCCGTCGAGCACGGCGAGACCGTTGGCGACGGTGCTGGTGTCGTAACCCTCGACCTGGAGCACCCGCTCCAGCGACTCACGGATGGCCACTTCATCATCCGCGATCATGATCCGCACGCCGGCCCGCCCCCTTCCAGTCGATGCTTTTGCCGCTCATTGTCCCCGATCAACCTGAGGCCAGGATTAGCGCGTCGCTGGGGACCGCGCTCTTTGCTTGTCGGTAACCCATGGTGGTCGGTGGTGACCCCTGGCTGGCCATGGAAACAGCTCTTGGTCGATGATCTTCTTGTCGAGGGAAGAGCATCAATACCAAGGGCTGTCTCGTTGAACAGTGTGCATGACGTGTGTCCGGTGGACGCGGCCGGGGAACTGGCGGGTTTCCGGCGGGAGTTGCACCGCTGTCCGACCGCTCGGGCGGATGCGTTGTTCGAGTTGACGGATGCGCTGTTGTGTACTGACGGGCCGGTGAAATCGTTGGTGGGGTTGAGTTTGGCGCCGGAACACCGGTGCGGGCACGGTGCGATGTACGACGAGGTCAATCAGGGTCGGATCGACGTGCAGCTGTTGCGGACCGCGCCGGCCGGGCTCACCCTTCCTCGTGCTGTTGACGGCAGGTTGATGCTGGCGGTGGATAACAGCGCGTGGATAGCCCGGACGCGGCGACGAGCCCGGACCGGTTGTTCTGCCACGTGTACGGCCGTGGCCGCAACAAGGATCAGCTGATTCCGGGGTGGCCGTACTCGTTCGTGGCCGCGTTGGCGCCCGGCCGCACCTCGTGGACGCAGGTCCTGGACGCGGTCCGGCTGGGGCCGGATGATGACGTTGCGCAGGTCACGGCGGTGCAGGTCCGCCAGGTGGTGCGACGGCTGGTCACGGCCGGGCAGTGGCGTCACGGTGATCCGGATGTGCTGATCGGCCGTACCGACGGAAACGTCGACATCCGGCCCTCCCACCACGGCACCACGGTCCGGATCACCGTCGGCGACGACGGCCCCGGCATCCCGCCCGACCAACGCCAGGCCATGAAGGGGCGTTTCACGCGCGGGTCACGCACCCACGCCCCCGGCTCCGGTCTCGCCCTCGTGGAGCAGCAGGCCCAACTCCACCACGGGACGCTCCACTTGGGGCTCAGCCCCACCGGCGGACTCCAGGCGATCGTCAGCCTGCCGTCCGTACCCGAAGCCGGCTCCGATCCTGACGCCGGTGTCGACGTCGACGAACCCGGGCCGGAAGGTGCTCCGCCGGTGTGATCAGCACGGCGGCCTCGGGCTGAACTCGGGCAACGGCCCAGCCTGCCGACACCGCGCGCTAGCGCCGCACCCTCGGCATCCCCAGACCGATCCACGAGATGATCTCGCGCTGGATCTCGTTGTTGCCGCCACCGAAGGTGAAGATCACGGCCGAGCGGTAGCCGCGTTCCAGTTCGCCGTGGAGTACGGCGCCCGCTGAGCCCTCCTTGAGGACACCGGCGACGGCGACGACCTCCATGAGCCAGGCGTAGGCGTCCCGGCGGGCCTCGGAGCCGTACACCTTGACCGCGGAGGCGTCCTGTGGGGTGAGCGTGCCCTCCTGGACGGCGTTCACCATCTGCCAGTTGAGGAGTTTCATCGCGTCGAGCTTCGTGTGGGTCTGGGCGAGGCGGCGGCGCACCCAGGGGAGGTCGACGACGCGGCGGCCGTCGGCGAGCTTGGTCTCCATGGCCCAGCGCTGTACGTCGTGCAGCGCGCGGATGGCCATGGTGCCGTGTGCGGCGAGGGTGACCCGCTCGTGGTTGAGCTGGTTGGTGATCAGCCGCCAGCCCTTGTTCTCCTGGCCGACCCGGCGGGACGCGGGGACGCGGATGTTCTCGTAGTAGCTCGCGGTGGTGTCGTGCGAGGCGAGCGTGTTGATGATCGTGCAGGAGTAGCCGGGGTCGGAGGTCGGCACGAGGAGCATGGTGATGCCCTTGTGCGGCGGGTCGTCGGGGTCGGTGCGGACGGCGAGCCACACCCAGTCGGCGGTGTCGCCGTTGGTCGTCCAGATCTTCTGGCCGTTGACCGTGTAGTGGCCGGTGTCCTCGTCGCCCTCCCTGACCGCCTTGGTCTTCAGGGCGGCC
Source organism: Streptomyces sp. ActVer (assembly GCF_027270795.1). Classification (NCBI taxonomy): domain Bacteria; kingdom Bacillati; phylum Actinomycetota; class Actinomycetes; order Kitasatosporales; family Streptomycetaceae; genus Streptomyces; species Streptomyces sp. ActVer. The sequence goes on along the minus strand of NZ_JAPWHT010000284.1, from coordinate 9,465 downwards.
AGGTCCGTACCCGCGTCGGGTTCGCTGTAGCCGATCGCGAAGTCGAGCTCGCCGGACAGGATCTTCGGCAGGAAGTACCCCTTCTGCTCGTCGGTGCCGAACTGCATGATCGTCGGCCCGACCGTGTTGAGCGCCATCAGCGGCAGCGGTACGCCGGCCTGGGCTGCCTCGTCGAAGAAGATGAACTGTTCCATCGGGGACAGACCGCGCCCGCCGTACTCCTTCGGCCAGCCCACGCCGAGCCAGCCGTCGGAACCGAGCCGGCGGATGGTCTCTCGGTAGAAGCGCTTCTGCGCCGCCGGGTCGCCGTAGCGGGCGTACACGTCGACGGGGACCAACTCGGTGAAGTAGGCGCGCAGTTCGGTGCGCAACCGCTGCTGCTCCGGCGTGTATTCGAGATGCACGGCGCCTCCTGGCTCCCACTGGCCCGCTCGTTCGGCCACCCGGACCTGACGGCGCACACCGTAGAACGTGTTCCAGAAATTGGGAATGCCGGTGACGTACGCACCTGACGGACGCACGCCTGCGCACTCATACGAAGGGCCCCGGGAATGTGCTCCAGGGGCCCTTCGGTGTGCAACCGGTCAGCGTGTGACCGGTCAGTATGCGAACGGGTCAGCGCCTGAACGGGTCAGTGCGCGACGGGAGTTGCCCGCCCTTCGGCCGCTTTGTCATCCTCGGCCCGGGCCGGCTTGGGAGCCAGCACGCGCTCCGCGAGCAGCCCGAAGACCAGGCCGTACGCGGTCCACAGGGTCACCTGGATGGCCAGGGTCGCCAGTCGGTACTGCCACAGCAGGATCGCCGGGAAGCCTTCCGGCGCCTCGTGGAAGGACGGCAGGAACGCGTACGCCAGGCCGACGGCCAGGACGAAGAACCCGCCTGCCGCGAGCGTGGCGTTCCAGTTGCCCAGGCGCGGTGCGAGGCGTTTGCCGAGGATCACCGCGGCGACGGCCAGCAGCACGCTGAGCACGATCATCAGGAGGAACAGCGCGGTGCGCTGGTTGAGGGTCTCGGGGTCGCTGACGGCGGGCGGGTTCGCCGGGTACTTGAGGAACGGCACCAGGTAGACCGCGACCAGACCGGCGCCCGCGAGCAGCAGCGCGCTGGCGCGCGGCCCGAAGCGGCCGATCCTGCCGAGCGCGAAGCAGTACGCGAGAGCGGCGATGCCGCCGAACGCGACCCCGTAGACGAGGACGCCGGTGGACAGACCACCGGTGGACTGCATCGCACGGGAGACGAGTTCATCGCCGCCGTGCCCGGGGGCGTGGGCCTCCTCGAACGCGATGGCATCGTCCACACGAGGTTCACCCAGGAAGTAGGCGACGACCAGGGCGAGCACGCCCGCGGCAAGACCCGCGAGCATGCCACGCACCAGGAGATTTCTGACGGTGACGGAGTTCATTGAGTTGTCCTGTCGGTTCTGTGTCGCCGTCAGTGGCAGGGGAAGCCGAGCAGGTGGCGGGCGTCGTGCACCCACTCGTGCACGCCTTCGCCTGAGACCAGGGAGGTGGCGCCCTGTTCGGCGCCGACGAAGTAGAGCAGCACCAGCATCAGGATGCCGAGGAAGACCGCCCAGGGAGCGATCGCGCCGATCGGCAGCTTTGCGGGTACGTCGGGGGTGGTTACGGTCGGCTGAGCGACGGCGGACTGCGCCATGGCAGGACCTCCTGGGGGAACTCGCGTCCCATCTCGGTGGTGCACAGGACGACGGCCACGGGTCTGACTTGCTCGACCTGCGCCTCCCCTGGTGGGAGGCGGTTGTGCGGGGCTTACAGTGGCGCGACCGTGCCGGATTCTCACCGGCTTCCGTCGTACCGTCGTCAATATCGACGAGAAGGTACCGCGAAGTGGAGGCGCAGCCAAGGGCGCACGGAATGCCGGGGGCGCGCCGGCGCCCTGGTCACGCCCCCAATTCCCGGTACGGACAGGGGTGTTGAGCACGTGTGGAACGCGAGGGCGGGCCGATGACCAGCCGAGTGATGTTGATCTCACCAGCGATGAGCGCGGCGTTGCGGGAGGCGCGTTTCGACGACGGATGCCCCCTGGACCCGGCCGGGCTGCGGCTCGCCGAGGCTGCCACGGGCTCGCTGTCGGCCGCCGACCAGGTCCTGGTCTCGCCCACCGTCCGCTGCCGGGAGACGGCGGCGGCCCTCGGGCTCGACGCCCTCGCCTTCACCGAGCCGCCGGAGCTGTCCGGCCTGGACGTGGGCCGCTGGCGCGGGGCGACGCTCGCCGAGGTGAGCGCCGACGAGCCGGAGGCCGTGGGGCGCTGGCTGGCGGACCCGTCGTCCGCCCCGCACGGCGGCGAGTCGGTGGCCGGGCTGTGCGAGCGCGTCGCGAAGTGGCTGGAGACGGCGGCGGATCCGAGTTCCGGGGCTTCAGGGTCTGGCTCGACCGAGGGTTCAGGAGCAGGCTCCGTGCGGATCATCGCCGTCGTCGAGCCGGAGATCGTACGGGCCGGGGTGGTGCGGGCGCTCGGGGCCCCGGAGTCGGCGTTCTGGCGTGTCGACGTGCCGCCGTTGGTCGTGACGGAGTTCAGCGGGCGGGCCGGGCGCTGGAACGTACGGGTCGGGCGGGCGCTCGGGGAGTGAGGCGACGGCGGGCGCCCGGCTGAACGGCGTTACAAAGGGAACCTCACCTCAGCACGGCGAGGAACTCCGTGCAGGCGCGTGCGCAGTCGCGGCAGGCCTCGGCGCCCTTCTCGGCGCCGGGGCTGCCGTCGAAGACCTGGGCGGTCTCCAGGCAGACGGCACGACACCACTCCACCTGGGCGCGCATCGCGGCCTCGGCCTGCGTGGTCTGCTCGGCCAGGGCGCGGCAGGTCGCGTCGCAGACCTCGGCGCAGAGGATGCCCTTGCGCCTCAACTGCTGCTGGTCGTCGGGGCCGTCGAGTTCGGCGAGGCTCGCGCGCAGGGCGCAGATCCGTGCGCACTCGGTACAGGCCTGCGCACAGGCGAACCGGTCCTCGAGGAAACGAACGAGTTCCTGTTGCTCTGTCAGTGACACGCGGTTCGGGTAGCCGGGCATCGCCACGCCAAACCCGCCTGCGCACCGGACCGCGGAGCCAGAAGTGGCCGAGCATGTCGAAGTTATTGACGTGGTCACGACCGCACTCTACGTTCTGACCGGTTTACCGAACTATGTTCGGTATATCGATCCGTTCGTGGCGGGTGCGCACACCCCGGCAACCAACCCGGTGTGTGCGACCACTGACCCGCGACAACCTTCGGATCGGCAGACAAGGAGGCCTCGTGCGCATCGCGGGCATGCTCACCGGGACAGCGTTGAGTGCCGTGTTGGCGACGATGGTGCTACCGACCCCGGCAGCCGCGGCGTCGACCATCGTCGTGGCCGTCAACGGGAACGACTCGGCCGCCGGCACCCTCGACCAACCGCTGCGGACCATCCAGAAAGCCGTCGACAGGGCGAAGGCGGGCGACACCGTCCTTGTACGGGGCGGCACTTACGCCCTGACCGACAACGTCACGATCACCACCTCGGGCACGGCGTCGCAGCCGATCTCCCTCGGCTCCTACCAGGGCGAGCGCGTCGTCATCGACGGCGAACAGCTGCCGGCCAGCCACACACCGGTCGGCGGCAGCATCCCGCGGGCCGAGCGCGGGGCCGTCCACCAGGAGGCCTCCTTCTGGAAGGTCTCCGGTCTGGAGATCGTCAACGGCCCGTACGGCTTCTACTGCGACGGCTGCAACAACAACGTGTTCTCCCGCCTCACCACGCACGACAACTACGAGTCCGGCTTCCAGCTCCAGGGCGCCTCCGCGGGCAACCAGATCCTGAACCTGGACAGTTACGGCAACCGTGACCCGCGCAAGAACGGCGAGAGCGCGGACGGGCTGGCCATCAAGGAGGGCAGCGGGAGCGGCAACGTCGTGCGGGGCGCACGGCTGTGGAACAACGTCGACGACGGTTACGACGCCTGGAAGTTCACCTCACCGATCGTCGTCGAGAACACGATCGCGTACGGCAACGGCTTCAACCGGTGGAACTTCCCGGACTTCGCGGGCGACGGCAACGGCTTCAAGCTGGGCGGCGGGAGCCCGGCACCGGCGGTGGCCCACACCCTGCGCAACTCGCTCGCGTACCGGAACGCGGCGCACGGAGTCACCGACAACGGCAATCCGGGCGCGCTCGCCCTCAGCCGCACCACCACGTTCCGCAACGCGGGCACGGGCTTCGACGCCGACGGCTCGGGCGGAAAGGCGGTCCTCACCGCCAACCTGTCCGTCGCGGACGCACGGGCCGCGGCACTCGGCTCCGGCACCACGTCCACGGGCAACTCCTGGAATCTGGACGGAACTTGGGACGACTCGTCGGTCGTGAGCACGAACACGGACGCCATCACAGGACCGCGTTCGTCCGACGGCTCCCTGCCGCCCGCCCGGGACCTGCTCGTCCCGAAGAACGGCGCGGCCGTCGGAGCCCGCTTCTGAACCACCCCGTGGGCCCCGGGACGGACGACCCCGGGGCCCACGGGACTGGCACAACCAGCAGCACCAGCGCAGTCCGAACGAGGAGAGCCGCACATGATCACGCCAGAGAACCCCTGCAGACCCGTCACCTCCGCCGACGCGACCGGCGCTTCCCGCCCCTTCGCGCCCTCCCGCCGGAGCCTGTTGCGGGCGATGGCCGCGCTGCCGGTCTCGGCGCTCGTCGTGGGCGGGCTGCCCGGTCTGCTCGGCACGGCCTTCGCGGCCGCGCCGCCCCGCGGATCGGCCACGCGCTACACCATCGTGCCGTTCCTCAACAGCAACGACGGCACGGTGAACGTCTACCAGTCCGACGACGCGACGGACTTCCGGCTCCTCAAGGCTTCCGCGTACACGCCGCCCGCGGGCCGCATCCGCGACGCCAGCGTGTTCAAGCACACCGACGGCTACTACTACATCACCTACACCACGCACACCTGGCAGGACACCAGCACCACCATCGGCTTCGCCCGCAGCTCGGACCGCAGCAACTGGACCTTCCTGTACGACTACACCGTGCCGATCGCGAACCTGTCGCGCGCCTGGGCGCCCGAGTGGTTCGTCGACAGCGACGGCAGCGTCAACATCATCGTGTCCTGCTCGGTGACCAGCAACGAGTGGATCTTCACCCCGTATCTGCTCAAGGCCACCAACTCCGCGCTCACCGGCTGGACTTCACCGGTGGCACTGTCCGGCATCGGCGCCAACCACATCGACACGTTCATCGTGAAGATCGGCTCGACCTACCACGCCTTCACGAAGAACGAGACGTCCAAGTACATCGAGTACGCCACCAGCACCGCGCTCGCCGGCCCGTACACGATCAGCAGGACGGGGAACTGGGCCGGCTGGGGCGGCACTCGGGAGGGGGCCGCGCTGATACAGCTCGACAACGGCGCGTGGCGGATCTTCTTCGACGGATACGGCGACGGCAGTTACTACTACAGCGACAGCTACGACACCTTCGCCACCTGGAGCGCGCCGAAGGCACTGCCGGGCATTTCGGGGACGGCACGCCACTTCACGGTGCTCAAGGAGACGGTGTCCAGTGGCGTGACCCTGCCGACGGGCGTCACCCGCTACCTCCAGTCGGGCAACTTCACCACCCGCCACTGGCAGGAACAGTCCGCCCTGCTCAACCTCCCCGTGCTGACCAGTTCCAGCATGACCGCGGAGAAGCAGGCGTCCACCTTCACGATCGTGGCGGGCCTCGCCGACTCGAACGGCTACTCGTTCCGCAACGCGGCCGGCAACTACCTGCGGCACTGGGACTTCCGGGGCCGCTTCGACGCCAACGACGGCTCGTCGACCTTCGCCAGGGACGCCACCTTCATCGCCCGCACCGGCACCTCCGTACGCCTGGAGTCGTACAACTACCCCGGCTACTACCTGCGCCACTACAACTACCAACTCCGCGTCGACCCGTCGAACGGCACGGACCTGTTCCGCCAGGACAGCTCGTTCGTGGCGGTGACACCCTTCTGATCCGATGTGTGTGGGGACCCTGCCGGGCAGGGTCCCCACACACATCGCGTGCACACTCACGGCGGCTGACCGCGGGGCAGCAACAGCCTGCAGGGCAGGGGTTGCCCGCGGTCACCGCCCGAGCCCAGCAGGGGGGTGGTCGTCAGCTGTCCGCGGGTCGTTCGAGCGCCACCTTGGGCAGTCGCCGGGCGAGCGGGGCGGGCAGCCACCAGGCCCGCCTGCCCAGCAGTTGCATGACGGCGGGGACGATCAGGCAACGAATGACCAACGCGTCCACCAGGATCGCCACGGCGAGGCCCAGCCCGAACTGTTGGAGCATCCGGTCGGGACTCAGCATGAAGGCGCCGAACACCACGATCATGATGGCTCCGGCCGCCGTGATCACCTTGCCGGTGGTGGCCAGTCCTTCCCGCACCGCGAGGGAGTGGTCCTTCGTGCGCTCCCACTCCTCGTGGATCCGTGAGACCAGGAACACCTCGTAGTCCATGGACAGTCCGAACACGATGGCGAAGATCAGCACGGGGAGGAAGGCTTCGATCGGCCCCTGCTGCACCCCGAACCAGCCGTACTGGAACACCAGGGTCATGGCGCCGAGCGCGGCGGAGATCGAGAGGAGGTTCAGCAGCGCTGCCTTGACGGGGATCCACACCGATCGGAAGACCAGCATCAGCAGCAGCGACGACATCCCGACGACGACGGCTACGAACAGCGGCAGCCGCTGCGCGACCGTGTCCGCGAAATCCTGGGAGGCGGCGACGGAACCGCCGACCAGGATCTCGGCGCCGGTGTCGCGCTCCAGCCGCGGGGCCACGTCATCGCGCAGGTGATGCACGAGATCGGTGGTTCCCTCGTCCTGCGGCGCCGACTTCGGGTAGACGAACACGGTGGACAGGGCTCCGTCCTCGGAGGGCATCGCGGGGCTGGCCGTGGCCACGCCCCCGGCCTTGGCCAGCTCGGACCGGACGCCCTGGCCCGCGGCCTCGTTGCCCTGCACCAGGACGATCAGCGGACCGTTGAAGCCCGGGCCGAAGCCCTCGGCGAGCAGGTCGTACGCCTGCCTGGAGGTCGTGGTCCTCGGGTCGTTGCCCGCGTCGGCGAAACCGAGTCGCATGCCCAGTGCCGGTGCGGACAGGGCCAGCAGGGCGAGGACGGCGACGAGCAGTGCGGGGAGAGGACGGCGCTGCACGGCTGCGGCGAGGGCCCGCCAGCGGCGGCCTTCGACCCTGCCCTTGGCCGTGGACCTGGCCGCGTGCTTCAGCACGTGGCGCTGGATGCGTTTGCCGAAGAGCGCCAGGAGTGCGGGCAGCAGAACCAGCGACGCCGCCATGGTGGTGAGCACGGTCAGTGCCAGGGCGAGGGCCACTCCCTGCAGCGAGCCGAGGCCGAGTGCGACCAGGCCCAGCAGGGCGATGATCACGGTGCAGCCGGCGAAGAAGACCGTACGACCGGCGGCGTCCAGGGCCTTGCGGCCGGCTTCGGCCGGTTCGACGCCGTCGGTGAGTTCGTGCCGGAAGCGGTAGAAGATCAACAGGGCGTAGTCGACTCCGACGCCAAGTCCGACGAGCATCGTGATGGGCGGCGTGAAGTCGGCGATGGTGAAGACGTGCGAGGCGAGAACGATCAGGCCGACGGCGGCGCCGACCGCGAAAAGGGCGGTGATCAGCGGTACGGCGGCCGCCACGACAGAGCCGAAGAGCAGCCCGAGGATGATCACGGCGGCCAGGATGCCGGCGAGTTCCGCGGTCGGGCTTCCCTTGTCCTCGGCGCCGCGCACCGCATCACCGCCGAGCTCGACCTGGAGCCCGTCCGCCTCGACATCCTTGGCGGTGTCGATGATCGCGGTGACGTCCTCCTTGGGCACTGCCTCGGCCTTGTCGTCGAGGGTCACGGTGGCGTAGCCGATCGTGCCGTCCTCGGACACGGCGGAGGCTTCGGTGTACGGGCTGCGTACGTCGGCGACGCCGGCCAGCCCCTTCACCTCGGCCAGCATCTTCTCGACGGCGGCCTTGCGGCCATCGATGCCCTGGCCGTCCTTCAGTACGATCTCGACGCTGTCGCCGGCCTGGGCGGAGCCGTGTTCCTTGAACAGGTCGGTGGCAGCCTGGGAGTCGGTGCCCGGCAGGGAGAAGTCGTTCTTGTACGCGGAGCCCGCGGCCCCCGAACCCAGCGTGACGGCGGCCAGGACGGCCACCCAGAGCAGCAGTGCGGCCCAGCGGTGACGCTGTGCCCAGTCGGCCAGGGCGCCGAACCGGCCGCCGCGCGGCGGATGCGTTGTGGGTGAGGGCGGGGCGATGGACGCGGCTGTGCCGCGGGTGGGAGACATGGGTGACTACCTCGGATTCGAGCGGAAGTTGCCTGGCGTGAGAAACGCGCCCACCACGGCGCCGCACAGCGTGGGCACGCCGATCCCCAGGACGGCAAGCAAGCCGCCGACCCTCACGGCCAGGGCCCCGGCTGTGACCAGCAGAATTCCGGCGGCGGCTCCGACGAGCGCGCCGACGAGTGCGGTCGTGGCCCGTCCGTGGAAGGGGGGTGCGTTCATGCCCTTGAGCGTGCACGCGAGGCAGGGTCGGGGTCGTCAGTCTCCAGCCGACATCACGCGTACCCCAGCGGATGTACGCTGCCGCTGCCTCGTACCCCATGGGTTGCCGGGGCCGACGGCCGACGGTCCGCCGGTGCAGCCGCCCGCCCTGTCGGCCGGTCTGCCTATGGCGCCAGCCAGCCCGGGCTGACCATTCCGGACTCGTAGGCCAGCACCACCACTTGCGACCTGTCCCGTGCCCCCAGCTTCGACATGATGCGGCTGACATGCGTCTTCGCCGTCGACGGTGACAGCACCAGCCGCGCCGCGATCTCGTCGTTCGTGAGCCCACCGGCCACCAGCCGCATGACCTCGCGCTCCCGGCCGGTGAGGGCATCGAGCCGAGGGTCAGGCCGCGGGCCCTGCACCCGGCCCGCGAACTCGGCGATGAGCCGCCGTGTGACCGACGGGCTGATCAGGGCATCGCCCCGGGCGGCGACCCGCACCGCCTGCAGCAGTTCCTCCGGCTCCGTGTCCTTCACCAAGAAGCCCGTCGCCCCGGCGCGCAGCGCCCCGTACACGTAGTCGTCCAGATCGAAGGTCGTCAGGATGACCACCTTCACCGATGCCAGTCGGTCATCCCCGGCGATCGCCCGGGAGGCTTCCAGGCCGTCCGTCCCCGGCATCCGGATGTCCATCAGGACCACGTCCGGCCGGAGTTCGCGGCAGGCCGAGACCGCGGTCTCCCCGTCCCCGCCTCCCCCACCACCTCGATGTCGTCCTCGTCCTCCAGGATCGACCGGAACCCGGCCCGCACAAGCCGCTGGTCATCCGCCAGCAGGACCCTGATCATCGCTCGCTCCGCTTCATCGGCTCTCCTGTGATCCCGTACGGCAGCCGAGCACGCACGGCGAATCCGCCCTCCGGCCGCGGGCCCGCGTCCAGCTCGCCGCCCAGTGCCCGCGCCCGCTC